>DASSFK010000322.1:0-8811 GCA_035694565.1 Sphingomicrobium sp. | reverse complement strand
GATCCCGCCGATTTCGTGCTGTGGAAGCCGAGCGGTGAAAGCGTCATCGGCTGGGATTCGCCATGGGGCAGGGGACGGCCGGGCTGGCACGTCGAATGCTCGGCGATGATCGAGCGTCACCTCGGCGAGACCATCGACATTCACGGCGGCGGGCTCGACCTCATCTTCCCCCACCACGAGAACGAGATCGCCCAGAGCCGCTGCGCCCACGGCGGCCTGCCGCTCGCCCGTTACTGGGTGCACAACGGCTTCGTCGACATGGGGTCGGAGAAGATGTCCAAGTCGCTCGGCAACATCGTCACGCCGGCCGAGCTGCTGGAGCAGGGGCACAAGGGCGAAACCCTTCGCCTTGCCCTCCTGTCGGCGCATTACCGCCAGCCGCTGGCCTGGACCGACGACCTGATCAGCCAGACCAAGGCCGTTCTCGACCGCTGGTATCGCGTGCTCGGCGACATCGAGCCCGGGAAGCGCGACCTCGAGCCCTTCTGGGAAGCGCTTCGCGACGACCTCAACACGCCCAAGGCGATTGCCGTGATCAACGAGTGCCTCGGCGAGGTGAGCGAGGATTTCGAGCATTTCCAGGGCAGCCGCGAGGAGCTCCTGGCGTCGGCTTCCGCTGCTGCTCGGGCCCTTGGAGTCCTTGCAATGAGCAAGGAGGAATGGTTCCAGGGCGGAGGCGATTCCAAGGCCATCGAGGCGAAGATCGCCGAGCGAGCGCGGGCGAAGAAGGACCGCGACTTCGCCACCGCCGACCGGATCCGCGACGAGCTCAAGTCCGACGGCATCGTGTTGGAGGACACGGCCGAAGGGACTAGCTGGCGAAAGGAATGAACGCGCCGCTCTACACGACCGAGATCCTGCGGCTCGCGGCCTCGCTGCCCGGGCCGGGCAGGCTCGATCGCGTCGACGGGACTTCGGAGCAGCGATCGCCGACCTGCGGAAGCACGATCCGCCTCGTCGTTCAGCTCGATCCGGAAGGCCGCGCCGAGGCCGTGTCGCAGGAGGTCCGCGCCTGCGCCTTCGGTCAGGCTTCGGCCTCCCTCCTGGCTGCCGGAGTGGCCGGGCGGTCGAGGGACGACGTCTCGAAGGCGGTCGAGGAACTGGGCGACTGGCTGTCCGGCGCCCGCGACGATCCGGGACGATGGCCCGGCCTTTTAGCCCTCGCGCCCGCGCGCGGGCGGCGCTCGCGCCACGGCGCGATCCTCCTTCCGTTCAAGGCGCTGCTCGCGGCAATGACGGACAAGCGCCGATGAGCCCGGCAATCACCGAGGCCACCGCCGGCAACCTTCTGGTCGACGGCGCCGTGATGCTCGGCGCGGCGCTGTTCTTCGTCACCCTCTTCCGCAAGCTCGGGCTCGGTGCGACCCTGGGTTATATCGTCGCCGGAGCGATCATCGGTCCCAACGTGCTCCGACTGATCGGCGAAGCCGATTCGATCATGGCGGTTTCCGAGATCGGAATCGCGCTCCTGCTCTTCCTCGTCGGCCTGGAACTCAATCCGACCCGGCTGTGGCGCCTGAGAAAGGACATCTTCGGGCTTGGCCTGATGCAGGTCCTGATCTGCGGCTTCGCTCTTGCCGGGCTCATCCATCTGGCCCTCGACTTCAGCTTCGAGGCGAGCATCGCGATCGGTCTTCCGCTGGCGCTTTCCTCGACCGCGCAGGTCCTGCCGATGCTGCGCAACACCGGGCAGCTCAATCACCCGCGCGGGGAGCGGGCCTTTTCCGTCCTCCTGTTCCAGGACCTGTCGATCGTCCCGATGATCACAATCATCGCCGCAATGTCGCGCGCCCCGGTCGATCCTAGCGCTCCGCCAGGCGCAATGCTCGCGCTCTACACGGTGGGGGCAATCATCGGGCTGGTCGCGGTCGGCCATTTCATCCTCAACCCCTTGTTCCGGCTGATCGGGCGCTTCGGCGAGCGCGAGCTGTTCATCGTCGCGGGCCTGTTCGCGGTCATCGCCAGCGCCGCCTTGATGCACGCCCTTCACCTGTCGACCGCGCTCGGCGCCTTCATCGCCGGCGTGATGCTCGCCGAATCGCCCTACCGGCACGAGCTGGAAAGCGACGTCGAGCCGTTCCGCTCGATCCTTCTTGGCCTGTTCTTCCTTTCCGTCGGAATGCTGATCGATTTCAACGCGGTCGCGGCAAGGCCTGGCCTGGTCTTCGGCCTCGCGGTCGGGATCATCGCGGTGAAAGCGATCCTGATCGCCGGCCTCGCCTTCATGTTCGGTATGCGCAAGGGCCGGGCGATCTGGCTCGGACTATTGCTCAGCCAGGCGGGTGAATTCGGTTTCGTGCTTTTCGGCCAGGCCGCGAGCGCCCAGCTCATCACCACCGAGGCCGCCTCCCTGTTTGGCGCGGTCGTGACCCTGACCATGGTCTCGACGCCGTTCCTGATGCAGGTGATCGAGTGGATCCTCCGCCGCGTTCCCGAGCCAGCGGTCGATCTCGACGGGCCGGAATTTTCGCCCGAGACCAACGCCATCGTCGTCGGCTACGGCCGGTTTGGCCAGACCGTCGCCCAGATGCTGATGGCCAAGCGCATTCCGGTCACCATCATCGACAGCAAGCCGTCGCAGATCGAGCTCAGCGAGGAGTTCGGAACCAAAGTCTATTACGGCGACGGAACGCGGGTCGACCTGCTCCGGACCGCGGGAGCGGAGAGTTCGGAAGCGATCATCTTCTGCCAGAATCCGGGGGAACTCACCCGGGACAAATTGGCGGCGGTCTTCGAGGCCTTCCCGCACGCGGCGATCATGGCCCGGGTCTACGACCGGCTTCAGGTCATCGAATTCGACGGGCTGGATCTTTCCGTCTGTCAGCGCGAACTCTACGAGAGCGCGGTCGTCATGGGTCGCGAGGCCCTGATCAAGCTCGGAGTCGCGCGCCGCGAGGCCGAGCGGGTAGAGCGCGAATATCGCGAAAGGGATATCGAGCGGCTCGAGGCGCAGACCGTCAGCGGCGACCTGCACGCGAAATCCGAGCGAAGCTTCAGCGTCGACCGCCCGCTTCCGGACGAGGCGGCCGACCCGGCCTAGGCCGCTCCGTTTGCCCCAATATGCGCTTGCAGCGCCGTCATGATCGAATCGACGACGTCGCCATGCGCGCCCTCGCCGCTGATCACCCTTATATGCGCCTCCGCGTAGGAGGGGCCGCGTTCTTCCGAGAGTTTTTCCAAGGTTCCCTTGGGATCGCCGTGCCGGAGCAGCGGGCGCGTGTCGCGGCGCGACGTCCGTTCCGTCAGGATGTCGACCGGGGCATCGAGCCAGATCGTGATCGAACGCTCGTTCAGGAGCTTTCGGGTGCGCGGGTCGACGAAGACTCCGCCCCCAGTCGCGATCACCCGAACCTCGCCGTCGATCAGGCGGGCGACCAGCCGACGCTCGCCGTCGCGGAAATCGGCCTCGCCGTAGCGCTCGTAAATCTCGGCTGCCGAATAGCCCGCGGCATCCTCGATCGCGCTGTCCGTATCGATGAAGGGAAGCCCCAGCCGCTTCGCCAGGCGGCGGCCGACCGTCGACTTGCCCGCACCCATCAGGCCCACGAGAACGATCGGACGATCGAGACGGTCTGTCAGCTTTCCCACCAGCAGGGCTATACAGCGCGCGGACGCGGCGGCAAAAGCGGTCGCATTCCCTGTCCAAACCGACGCGAGTTCAGATGCCGAGAGCCGTAATTCTTCTCACCCTGGTGGTCCTCGTTGTGCTGGGCCTGCTGTTCTTCCTCTCGCACCATGCGGGCGAGAAGCCGACGCGAACGATCGAGGTCGAGGTCAACCAGCCTGCCAATGCGCAATAGCCGACTGCTTGGCGCGGTCGCTGCGGCCGCGATCGCCATTCCGGCGCTCGCCCAGGTCGCCGCGCCCACGAACAACGAGCCGGCGGCCGCGGCTCCGTCCGCGCCGCCGGCTCAGCAGACGCCTCAATCGCCCGTCACGCCTCCCTCGGGCAGCGTCGGCGAAAGCGAGACGGGGCTCGTCGACATGGCTTCGGAAGAGGCGCTCCGGCCCCCGCCGCCGCCCGTCGAGATTCCCGATTTTGCAAGGCGCGATCCGCGACTGGTCGGGCGCCTGGACCCGGTCGCGCTGGGCCTCGGCGACAATCCCTGGAAAGGCACCAGCGGCGCGTTCCTGGCGAGCCTGATGCGGCGGATGGACACTCCGGTCGCATCGCGCTGGGCGCACATCTCGCTTCGCAACGCGCTGCTGGCCCGGTCGCTTGCGCCTCGAAATGTGGATCCGGTCGACTGGGCCGCCGAGCGCGCCTGGCTACTCCTGCGGATGGGCGAAGCCGACGCGGGGCGGATGATCGTCTCCAACGTGGACGTTGACCGCTTCACTCCGCGAATGGTCCAGGTCGGGGTCGAGAGCGCGCTCGCCAATGCCGATCCGGCGGCGCTCTGTCCGCTCCAGGACGGCATCCAGAGGACCGACGCAAAGATCGTCCAGCTCGTCGACGCGATGTGCGCCGCCCTTGCCGGCGAACCAGAGACCGCCGCAGCGCAGGTGGATTCGGCCCGGCGTCGCGGACGAATGACCGGGATCGACCTCGAGCTCGCCCAGAAGGTCGTCGGAGCGGGGGGAAACACGAACCGCGCCGTGGACATCAAGTGGGAGCCGGTGGACCGGCTCGACACCTGGCGTTTCGGCCTCGCGACGTCGACCGGGATGACCTTCCCGGACCGGCTCATCGACGCCGCTCCGCCGCAGCTTCGGGCGTGGCAGGCCGCGGCGCCCCTGATCTCGCCCGAGGATCGCCTCAAGTCCGCGCAGATCGCGGCCGGGCTCGGGGTTTTCTCCTCGCAGTCGATGATCGATCTCCATTCGGCGATCTACGACGCGACGGGACCCGACGACCTTCCCGGCACCGATGCATGGCAGCTGCGCCTCGCGTTCGTCGGCAAGGATCTCGACACTCGCCTGGGCGCGATGCGCAAGCTGTGGGGCGGCTCGCAGGACTATCTGCTGCTCGAAGCCGCACGGGCGATGCTTGGTCGCGCGGCGACGATGGTCGAGCCGAGCAAGGACCTTCAATCCGACGCGCCGAACCTCGTCGCCTCGATGCTCGCCGCGGGCTTCGACAAGGAGGCCGCGCGCTGGGCCCGGGTCGCGGGCCAGATGGACGATCAATATTCGGACGAGGTCTGGGCGATGCTTGCTCTCGGCGCTCCGGACAGCAGCGGCATCGACGTCGGCGTCAGCCGGATCAACGCCTTCATCGACCGCGACAAGACCGAAGGCAGGAAGCGCAGCGCGCTTCTCGTCGCCGGGCTCGCCGGCCTCGGGAGGATCGATCAGGCGACCGCCGGAAGGCTGAGCGGCCGGTACGGCCTTCGCCTCGATCACCGCTCGATCTGGACGAGGATGATCGACCGCTCGGCGGCTCTCGGGCAGTCAGGGACCGTGCTGGTCCTCACCGGGACCGGCTTCCAGACGTCGAGCTTCGATGGCATTCCACCGGCGCACGTCTTTCACTCGATCGCGGCACTCAAGCGCACGGGTCAGGAATTTACGGCCCGAATGATCGCCGCGGAAGCGCTCGCGCGCACGTGATTCTGGCGTGAATCTCGAGGATCGAGCGCTCGTAGATCGCTTCCTCGACATGATGGCGGCCGAGGCGGGCGCGTCGGCCAACACCCTCGCCGCCTATCGCACCGACCTCGAGCGAACCTCGCAATCGCTCGGCGCCGACCTGGGCAGCGCCGACAGCGCCATGCTGTCCCGGCTGGGCGGCCAGTGGAGCGATCTTGCTCCATCGACCGTGGCCCGGCGCTCGGCCGCGCTCCGGCGCTTCTACGGATTCCTCCTCGACGAAGGCATTCGAACCGACGATCCCTCGGCGGCCCTTCCGCGGCCGGCGCTGACCCGGCCGCTTCCGAAGATCCTCGATTCAGGCGAGGTGTCGGCGCTTTTCGAAGCGGCGGAAGCGCGGGCCTCCAGCGACGAGCCGATGGCGCTTCGCAACCTCGCCCTTCTCGAACTGCTCTACGGCTCCGGATTGCGGGCCACCGAGCTCGTCAGCCTGCCCCGCGGCGCGCTTCGCGTCGGCCAGCCATTCCTCATCCTTCGTGGCAAAGGATCGAAGGAACGCCTCGTCCCCATCTCGACCCGCGCCGAGCAGGCGGTCGAGCGCTGGCGCAAGGACGTTCCGTCCTCGTCGCTCTGGCTGTTCCCGAGCGGAAGGACTCATCTCAGCCGGATCCGCCTCTATCAGATCGTCCGGACCATGGCGGCCGACGCCGGCATCCCGCCCGAGCGGATCAGTCCGCACGTGCTCCGCCATGCCTTTGCAACCCATCTGCTCTCGGGCGGAGCGGATCTTCGCGTCGTCCAGTCACTGCTCGGCCATGCCGACATCGCGACCACGCAAATCTACACCCATGTCGACAGCTCACGGCTGATCGAGCTGGTCAACACGAGGCATCCGCTCACCGACGGTCGTCGTTGACGCGCACGGCAGGCCGCCGTACCCGCGCGTTCAAATGCAGACCTACCTCGACTTCGAGAAGCCGATCGCCGAGCTCGAAACCCGTGTGTCGGAGCTCAAGGAAACAGCCAGCAATGGCGAGCTCGACCTCGATTCGGAGATCGAGAAGCTGGAAGCCAAGTCAGACAAGCTTCTTCGCGACACCTATGCGAAGCTGTCCCCGTGGCAGAAGGCGCAGGTCGCAAGGCATCCGGAACGGCCGCACTTCAAGGATTATGTCGCGGGCCTCACCGACGACTTTCTGCCGCTTGCCGGGGACCGTTCGTTCGCGGACGATCCCGCGATCATCGGCGGCCTCGCCACCATCGGCGGTCACAAGGTGATGATCCTCGGCCACGAGAAGGGCGACGACACCGCCTCGCGCCTCAAGCACAATTTCGGGATGGCCAAGCCCGAGGGCTACCGCAAGGCGATCCGGCTGATGCGCCTCGCCGACCGTTTCGGGCTTCCGGTCGTCAGCCTCGTCGACACTCCGGGCGCCTTTCCAGGAGTTCAGGCTGAGGAGCGGGGCCAAGCGGAAGCCATCGCCCGTTCGACCGAGGAATGCCTCGCGCTCAAGGTTCCGATCATCGCCGTGATCGTCGGCGAGGGCGGGAGCGGGGGAGCGGTCGCGATCGCGGCCGCGAACCGGGTGCTGATGTTCGAGCACGCGGTCTATTCGGTGATCTCGCCCGAGGGCTGCGCCTCGATCCTGTGGCGAACCGCCGACAAGGCCGCCGATGCGGCCGAGGCGATGAAGATTACCGCCCAGGACCAGCAGTCGCTCGGAGTCGTCGACCGAATCGTGCCCGAGCCGCTCGGCGGAGCCCATCGCGATCCGGAGCGTGCAATCGCCAGCCTCAAGGAAGCCATCCTCGAGGAAGTGGGCGGGTGCTCAGCGCTCGGCGGCGAGGAGCTGTTGCGTCAAAGACGAGCCAAATATCTCGCGATGGCCTGAGGGCAACACCAGGAACCCGCCGCCTTAATCTCTCGTTCAACGACGCAAAGGTCAGTTACGTGTCCGAAGCGAAACAGAGAGAGAAGATGCGCAAAGCAGGACTTTTTCTCGGCGGTGCCGCCCTCGTCGCCAGCTCGGCGTTCTCGTCCGCACAAGTCCCGAGCCGCGTCCTTGCACCGAGATATGTGCAGGAATCGCAACAGGAGCATCCCAAGCTCATCGAGGAATTCGGGGGAGCCGAAACCGGCGCTCGAGCATCCTATGTCGACGGCATCGGCCGCCGGGTCGCCTCTTATTCGGGCGTCAATCCCGGAGCCTACCGATTCACGGTCCTCAATTCCGCGGTCGAGAATGCCTTCGCGACGCCGGGCGGCTACGTCTACATCACCCGCCAGCTGATGGCGCTGATGGACGATGAGTCGCAGCTCGCCTTCGCGCTCGGCCACGAGGTCGGTCACGTCGCTGCCAATCACCAGCAGGCGCGCGAATCCTATGCGCAGCGGAGCAGCGTGCTTGGAGTTCTCGGAGCGATTCTCGGCAGTGTGATTGGCGGCGGCTTCGGCAATGCGGTCGCGGAAATGGCTTCGAGCCGCTCCCAACTCGCGACCCTCAGCTTCTCGCGCGACCAGGAATATCAGGCCGACACCCTGGGCCTTCGATACCTGACCGCCGCCGGCTACGATCCGGCCGGCGCCGCCGGCGTTCTCGCCGCGATCACCCGGGCGACCGCGCTCGAAGCGCGCGTTCAGGGGCAGGACAGCCGCCAGACGCCGGAATGGGCAAGCACTCATCCGCTGAGCGAGAACCGGGTCCAGCGCGCGCTCGCCGAGGCTCGCCAGACCGGCCGGCTCGGAACCGGGCAGAAGAACCGCGACCAGTTCCTCGGTCAGCTCGAGGGCATCTACGTCGACGACGATCCCGCGCAGGGCATCATCGACGGGCGAACCTTCACCCATCCGGACCTTCGCATCTATTTCGCGGTTCCGCAGGGCTATCTGATGCAGAACGGAACCAGCGCGGTTTCGATCGGAGGATCGGGCGGAAAGGCGCAGTTCAGCGGCGGCCGCTACAACGGCACCCTCGAAAATTATGTCAACCAGGTGCTTCAGGCGCTCGGGCGCGGGCAGGTGCGGATGTCGGTTCCTCCGGCGCAGCGGACCTCGATCAACGGCATTCCGTCCGCCTATACGATCGCCCAGGCCTACACCCAGTCGGGGACCCTCGACGTCGCCGTGTTCGCCTATCAATGGAGCCCGAACACGGTCTACCACTTCGTGATGATCACTCGCGGCGGGACCGGCATCGGCCCGTTCGTTCCGATGGTCCAGTCGCTCCGCCGGATCTCACCGAACGAGGCCGCCGCGATCCGGCCGCGAATCGTCCATGT
>DASSFK010000321.1:0-38262 GCA_035694565.1 Sphingomicrobium sp. | reverse complement strand
ATCCTCGATCGGGAAAACCGAGCGAAGGGTCTTCTCGAGGCCCGACACATAGCCGACCGACGGGTCGGAGCGGAGGAACTGCTCGTAGCTTTCACGCTGAACCTCGATGAGGTTCGGCATTTCCGAGATCTCGTGGACGTTTCCGAAAATCTTGCGGATGCGCCGTGTCTTGGTGGAGCGGCTCGTGGCCGGTGCGTCGATCGCCTTGGTCGCCATTGTCTTCCCTGCGCTGGAGCCGGAGCCCACGCACGGGAAGCGGGAGCCCAGCTCGGTTCTCCGGCGTCGGCCGGAGGTGAGTTTGGAGCGCTTGCTCCCGTTTCTCCTCTCCAATGCGTTCGGCCCGTGCGCTGGTTCGGGCCCTGTCCCGGAGAGGACGGGAAAAGCCCCGGGCGCACGTCACCGTGCGGCGGAGCCGTCTATTTGATGGATGAAGCCGATATAATCCTATTTTTCCCCTTGTGAAGGGGGTCGTGCAGGAAATTTGAGAGGGAAGGCGTCCTCAGGTCCGATCGTGACCCGATCGCGGTATGTCAGGGCAGTCGCCAGCGAGGCAGTATCGTGCGGCCCGGCGAGGCTGTGCATTGACGTTTCCGCCGGTTAGGAATGTGTCCATGCGGTCCGATCTCGGCCATCTTCCCGACGCCAAGCAGCGCGAGCTGGCGCACGTGGTCGAGATTGTCCGCGATGGGTTCGCGCAGGCGATCGCGCACCGCACCCAGCCGCGCTTTCGCGATGGCAAATTGCTCAAGATCATCCTGTTCGGAAGCTATGCCCGGGGCGACTGGGTCGAAGATCCGGTCGGACGATATTATTCGGACTCCGACCTCCTGGTCGTGGTCGACCATGAAGATCTGACCGACGTCCCCGAGTTCTGGGCGAAGACCGAGGACCGGCTGCTTGCCGAATTGTCGGAAGGAAAGGCGCTACGGACGCCGGTCAGCCTCGTATACCACAGCCTCGGGGACGTGAACGAGAAGCTTCGGCTCGGCCGCTACTTCTTCATCGACATCCTGCGTGAAGGCATCGTCCTGTTCGAAGAGCCCGGCCATCCGTTCGTGGAGCCAAAGGAATTGAGCGCGAAGGAAGCGCTCGATGAGTCGCGCGCGTTTTTCGAAGAGTGGTTCGAAGGCGCGGATGATTTCTTGGAGAGTTCCAAAGATGCCTCGGGTCGGGGAAAGTACAAACTTGCTGCGTTCTTACTGCATCAGGCCACCGAACGGCTTTACCAATGCCTGTTCCTGGTTCGGACGCTCTACACGCCCAAGACCCACAATCTGAACCGGTTGCGTGCGCTCGCCGAGGACATGGCGCCTTCGCTGAAGCAGGTGTGGCCCAACTCGACCCGCGATGAGAAGCGCGCCTATGCGCGGCTCCGCGAAGCCTACATCAAGGCCCGGTATTCACGCGAATATCGCATCTCGGGAACCGAGCTTGAGTGGCTCGGGTCGCGCGTCGAACTGCTCAAGACCCTGGTCGAACGCGCCTGCCTGGCACGCCTGGAAACACTCGAAAAAGCGGCCTGACGGCGCTTCAAATCCGCGCAGTCCTGGAGGGCCGTTGACGCCCCGTTTCATGCTTCACGAGTGTCGACCCCAATGACGCCGGCCCGACTCTGTTCATGCCCGGATAAGCCGGACTGATCCAGGTGAGGAACGAATGAAGGGTTCGAACGAATGGCTGCCGCCAAGCTTCACATTCGAAGAGGAAAGGGATTGCCCGATCCTCATCGAAAGGGAGCTTTCGGGCTTTGGCGCCGTTCGCGTCGGCTCCCTCTGCAACGAAGGACTGGAGGAATGAACGTGGCAGCGAAGGATCAAAGGAAACTGGCTGCTGCCGCGATGGCTGCGGGGGTGCTGGCGCTGAGCATCGTCGCGAGCGCTTGCCGTCCATCCAAATGGGGGCGTCCGCGTGTAATGAGCGCCTATCCCGACCTTGCCGGGGACTTTGCTCTGTAGGCACCTCAATCGGGGCGGAAGCCGCGGGCTCTAATTGCCTGAAGTCGCGGCCGACAATGCATCGCTTGAGTCGGGCCAGCTGCTTCGTCGCTTCAGTCCCGGAATCAGGAACAGGATTGGCAGTTTCAGCACCATCAACTCGGAATGGATGAAGCTATCGATGGCTCTCTCCCACCAGACGGGATCACGGCGTCCGTTTCGCTTCAGCCAGCCGTCGTAGGGTGCCCAGTGCGAAGGCTCGTCCTGATGGATGATCTCGAAAATCTTGGTCAGCCGGGGGTCACCGCGCACGAAGGGATGACGAAGCAGGATTTTAACCTGCCGGTATCCGCGTTGCTCGGTCAGCGAGATGACCCGGCAGAGCTTCTCGAAATTGCGGTCGTCCCTGACTAGCGCGAGCTCGTCGAGCTCATCGATCTTCGACTTGAACAAGATCTCGACGAAGCGATCGATGTGCCCGCACGTGCGGTCGACGACCAGCGGCATGGATCCGCGCTTCTGGAACCAGCGCTTGAACATCATGTAGTGCTTGAGCTCGTCGGCTCGGTGCCGCTCGATCTCGGCAATGAATTCGTGATCGTCGGGGTTTCGCGCCCGCACCGCCCGTAGGACCCGGTCCAGCGCGGTGTAGCCGCGATGCTCGTTGTACACATAGATCGACGTGACAAGATCGAGCCAGCGGTTGCGGTACCAGGTGCGCATCACACCTGAACTATCGGCGAGTGGATCGTGTTGCAAAAAGGGCGGCCCCAACGGAGCCGCCCTTCGATTCAGCTGGAAGCTGTAGAAGCTTACTTGAGCTCGACGGTTCCGCCGGCTTCCTCGATCTGCTTCTTGATCTTCTCGGCTTCGTCCTTGTTGACGCCTTCCTTGAGCGCCTTCGGAGCGCCTTCGACCAGCGCCTTGGCTTCGCCGAGGCCGAGACCGGTGATCACGCGAACTTCCTTGATCACGTTGATCTTCTTGCCGCCGTCGCCCGTGAGGATGACGTCGAACTCGGTCTTCTCTTCAGCGGCCGGCGCAGCAGCGGCACCAGCAGCCGGGCCGGCAACCGCGACCGCAGCCGCAGCGGAAACGCCCCACTTCTCTTCGAGGGCCTTGGCGAGATCCGCGGCCTCGAGGACGGTCAGTTCGGAAAGCTGGTCGACCAGCTTAGCAATGTCAGCCATTTGATACTCCTTTGCGGGGCGTCAGCCCCATATGTCGTGCGTTGAAAATAAAAGGTCGGCCTTAAGCAGCCTTAGCCGCGTAGGCACCGAAGACTCGGGCAAGCTGTGCACCCGGCTCGTTGACGGTGCGGGCGATCTTGGTCGCGGGCGCCTGGATGAGGCCCACGATCGTCGCACGCAGTTCGTCGAGCGACGGCAGGGCGGCGAGCGCCTTGATCCCGTTCACATCGAGCACGGTGTCGCCCATTGCGCCGCCGACGATTTCGAACTTGTCGTTCGTCTTGGCGAAATCGACCGCGACCTTCGCCGCGGCAACCGGATCGACAGACGTGGCAAGCGCGGTCGGGCCCTTCAGAAGGTCCCCGATCGGCTTGTAGCGCGTGCCGTCCAGAGCAATGAGTGCAAGCCGGTTCTTCGCAACTTTGTACTGGGCGCCGGCATCGCGCATCTTCAGACGCAGGTCCGTAGACTGCGCCACCGAAAGACCGTGGTTGCGAGTGATCACAACGACGCTCGTATCGGTGAAGACTTGCTTCAGCTCGTCGACCAGATCGGCTTTTTGCGAACGATCCATGCCAACTCCGTAATCCACCCGAAGCAAGCTTCGAGCGAGGTTCAACAAAACCCGAGCGCAAGCGCTCGAGCACTTATGTCCGTGGGGAGTTGGTTTCGTTGGCGTTGCATGCAACGCACGACGAAGCGCCAGAAGCGCTCCGAATGATTCCTGTCCCCGTCTAGGCTGCAAATTAAGGGGCAAGCCCCAGCAACTGTCTCGGACGGTTGCGCGCACCCGAAGGTCCGCGCGAGGGGCGCCAGTTAGACGAGAGCGCCCAGAAGTCAAGTGCGGAGGGTTGTGGGACGTCGCCGCTAACCGCGAAAATTAACAATTGTTGACAGTCGATTAGCGGGGGCAGAGCATCCATTCGATCGACTCGGGGCGTCTTTCAACGAGGGGGAATCCAATGCGCATTCACGCTGTGCTTCTGGCGTCGTCTTCTGCTGCGCTGTTCGCGGCAGCTCCGGCTACCGCCGCTCAACCGGAGAAAATCAGCAATCAATATATCTGCACATTCGACCGCGCGATGCCGGGCGCGAATGTGCACAACGAAGCCTCGAAGGCGGCCGGCAAGGTCCTCGGGCAAGTCCTCTTCACTTATCAGCACGCCATCAAGGGATTTGCGGTACATACGGCGGCACTGCCGAATGGGCGCAGCCCTGTCGCCGAGATGAGGGCGGCTAATCCGCGCATCACTGCTTGCGAGCAGGATCAGGTGATGTCGATCATCCAATCTCGCGGGAACGCGAAGCCGGGCGGCGGTGGAGGCGGCGGCGGCGCGGAAACGATACCTCCCGGCATCACGGCTGTGGGCGGGTCCGTCGACATGAGCGGCTCGACAAAGACTGCCTTCGTCATCGATTCCGGTATCGATCTCGACCACCCGGACCTGAACGTCGATGTTGCGAGGAGCCGCAGCTACGTCGGTGGTGATCCGGATGACAAGAACGGCCATGGCACGCACGTTTCCGGAACGATCGGAGCGAAGAAGAACGGCACCGGTGTAGTCGGTGTTGCAGCCGGGATCAGGCTTGTTTCGGTTCGCGTTCTTGGTCCGAGCGGGTCGGGCTCGACGTCGGGCGTCATCGCGGGCGTCGATTATGTGAAATCCATCGGAAAGACGGGCGACGTCGCCAACATGAGCCTGGGGGGCGGTTTCTCCCAGGTGCTCAACGACGCTGTCAAAAGCGCTTCCGCCAATGTGAAGTTCGCGCTCGCCGCAGGAAATGAAAGCGACAACGCCGGCAACCACAGCCCGGGCAGCACCGAAGGAAGCAACATCTATACGGTGTCCGCGGTGGACGGGAGCAAGAAGTTTGCCTCATTCTCGAACTTCGGAAACCCGCCCGTGGATTATGCGGAGCCTGGAGTGGGCGTCCTATCGACCTACAAAGGCGCCGGATATGCCACTCTGTCAGGTACCTCGATGGCATCGCCGCACATGGCAGGCCTGCTTCTGGTCGGTGGCCTCAAGTCTTGCGGGACCGCGTCGAGCGACCCGGACGGCAATTCCGATCCATTCGGCTGCCATTGATTGGGCTACTGCATTCCAGCGGGATGGGTTTTCCCACTTCTTGCGGGAATCAAAACCCTGCGACGGGTTCCATCGTGGGAGGATTTTGGGCCGGTCGGAGCAGATGATTGCCCCACCGAAGGGTTAGTTGTGATCCCGGCGTCCCGGAGAATTGTTGAGTGCCGCGAGTCAGGCGAATGGTGTCACCCGGCTTAAAGGCATGACCGTCAAGCCTTACGGACGCACCTTCGACAGTATAGATGCCCGGGATAAGGATGGTCGTGGGCGTTTTGCCGCTGCCCAAGCGAATGCGCTTGCCTGCCACCCACAATAACCCCCAGTGAGGGACATAATTCTCTCGTAGTACCTGCTCGTCTACGGCACTTAATCTGAGATTGGGGGCGAGCACCCCTTTGAGTCCGAGGGCGTGCTCTAGGGCTGGGCTGTTGGCGATCAGCAAAGGAACCGGCCTTTGGCGCAAGATCGCTTCGAACTCTGGCGCCCGCTGCTGATAACCGATCATCCCCCACGTTGACATGAAGAAACCCTGTTTCGGAAAGCTGGCGATCATTCCGCTACGATCGATGTAAGGGACGGGCCTCGGAAAAGCCTGGTGCACTGCGCGGATCGTTGCGCGCTGTGCTGTCTGATCGTTGGCTGCGACTCTCGGCAGCGGGATCGCTCCTGTAACCAGCAATCCTAACGTGAGGATCGCAAGAATACCGGGTGCCCATTTCCGCTGATCGACGAACCAGGCGACAACGACAAACGAAGGCGCCAAGATGAAGGGGAGGAAGTAGACAAAGGAATTGCGATAAAAGAGCAAGCTGCACAGGGGCGCCACGCAGCCAAGAATGGCAACGCCCTGCCACCGATCTTGCGGACTGCTTCTCGCTAACGAGAGAGTGAGTGAGGCGATTGAAACCAGAAGAAGCAGCACCTGCAAAGGCGAGGTGATTGCCATGAAGAGGAGTTCGATCCGTCCCGGCAGGAATCCCCCGCCGAGAAACATTGTCGAACCAGCATTCCCCAGCATCTTCCCCGAATTCGAGACCGCGGCGGCGGCCAGGGTCGATCGATGGAAGAAGTAGAGTAATGCCGCGACTAGTAGTGTAGTTGAAGCTGTGATCCCCAGTGCAACGACGGTTTGCCGTCGCTGAGTGCTAACTGCCAATCGCCAAGCGGCGATTGCCGCGAAGGCCGGCGCGAAGAAAATTACCTTTACTGTGACGAGTACGGCAAGCGCCGCGAGGAACGCCATCGCTGCAATGCTCAATGACCGCAGGTCTGAGCGAGCGAGGAGGGAGAGGGCGGCGATGGTTGGCGCAAGGGCCAGCGGATCGGCGCGAAAGCTGGCGCCATGCTGCAGTGTGAGCAGCATCGTTGCGAAGCAGAGGACCGCAAACAGTGCAGCCGCTTTCCCCGCCCAGGCCCGCGACAGAGCGTAGAGCGAGGCAAGGGCCCAAATTTCGAATGCCAGTGCAACAATCCGGCCGGCAATTAACTGTTCGGTTTCAGTTGGAAGCGACGCCAGGCCGGTGAATAAATGAACCTGAAACGTTTGCAGCGGTTCGTGGAGGGTGCCGCGCAAATAGTTGTGAACATGCAGAAGAAAGAAAAATTCATCGCCATTGAACCTGTGAACGAACGCCAGCCAGGCTTGGACCGCCACGGACAGCAGGATCCCTGCGACAAGCATCCATGTCAGCCAATTCGGCGTTTGAGCCCCATCGGTCTGCGCTGCGTTGGCGCTACCTGCAATTGACATGAACCGCCCCCGACCCGCTAGCGCGGCGCCCCTCCCAATCGATTTATCTGATCGACGATATACGCGTTCAGGTCACCGCTGGCCGTCATGAATGCGCGGGACCGTTGGCGGTAATCCTCCTGGTCCCTGCCCAATACGCACGCGAGTGCCTCTTTCACACAGTCGCCAGGATGAAGACGGTCGATCAGCCCGGCGTCCTCCTGCTGACGAATGTAGCAATATTCTCTGTCGATCTGGAGCAGGACAGGGACGCCGAGCGCAACCGCCTCACTCGCCACGGTGATGCTTTCCCCGCACTGCAGCCTGCAGTGCGACAGCAGGTGGTGATATTGAACTGCGCTTCCGCGGTAACGAAGGGGTTCCATGTCGTCCGGCAGGTTGCCCTCCGCCGATATGTGCACTTTCCCTCGTTCGCCGAGAAATCCGACGATTTCCCGGAGCTGGTCTACCGATAGGCCGTCGCGACCACTGTCGTGAGTCGCGCGCCACTCGACAGTGCGAACGAGAAAATTGTCGCGCGAGGGATCCCAGCCCGCAGCCCTTGCCGCGTCGGGGGATGGCTTGAAATGGTCGGGGTGAAGATAAGCGGCCGCCTTACTACCCGGAAAGCGGAATGTCCGGCCTTTCGCTTCCCGCCCCGTCCAGCCAGCTGGAACGTGCCACTCGCTGATGAACGGCAGCGTGAGACGTGTTTGAAGCGTCGCATGCTCCGTATCGTAGAACGCGATACTCGGAATGCCGGTCAGCGTTCCAATGTGAGCGATCGCAACGCCCCCAAATCCAACCATCACATGAGGTCGGAAGTCGCGAACCACCTTAAAAAGGCGGGCGTCACGCTCCAACAGTTCCCGGGCAAGCTGCCACCGCCCGGTGGCGGCCCGCGTGATCGGCATATGCTCCAGACGGCTCTCGTCTAGCAGCGGCACGAGAACATCCTTGTGGCGGCTGACGATACGAATCTCGGCACCGCTCGCCCTGAGTCTGTTTATCGCGTGGCAGAAGAATAGCGCATCCGCCGGATGGACGAGATCGAACAAAGCCCGCATTCCATCTCCCGCTGACGCGTCTTGATGGCATGCGGTACCATCTTGCGACACTCACTGTATCTGGAAAAATCAACGGATGGCGCCGATCCACATTCTGCTCCAGACTTCGAGCGCTTTCACTCAATGCGGCTGGGTCTTTCTGCACTTACGCCTGGAAGGGAACGTCTGATGTTGCCGCCGCAATCGCGGCCTAGACGGGTATTACACGTCATCCGCCGGCTCGATCGGATCGGCGGCGCCGAGCGCATAGTCACTGAACTGGTTCGGGAACTCGCGGGCCATGACGTTCTGGTTTTTGCCGGTGAGGCAAGCGCATTCGATCTTGGCGGGGGCAAGTTTCTGCGCGCGCGGAATTTCGCTCACGCCATCTGGATCTGCACCGGATTGAGGCGCCAGTACGATGTTTTCCATCTACATCTGCCTCCATCGATCTACCTCGCCATCCTTTTCGGCCAACGGACCGTCGTTCACGAGCACAGCACGCACATCGAACGGCGCCGGAAGGTTCTTCCGAGGATACTGAGCCGGATCGCGCTTCGCCGAGCGGGTGCCACGGTCGCCGTGAGCGATTCAGTTCGCGACGTGATCGTCAGTTGGAAGGGCAGTGCGGCAAGGGTCTTTTCTCTGCCGAATTTCATTGCGAGGTTGCCGAGCGCGAAAGACACGTCAGCCGGGACAACGACCATCCTCATGGTGGCCAGTTTCCGGAGCGCGAAGCGCCAGGACGAGCTGATCCGCGCTTTGCCTTTCATGCCTGACGACGTTCAGCTCAGCTTTGCCGGTGACGGACCGAACCTTTCTGCGTGTCGAGATCTTGCCCAAGAGCTGGGCGTAGCGCACCGCATTACGTTTCAGGGATCGGTTCGCGACATATCTCGGCATTATGCTTCAGCACGCCTGTGCGCGCTGTTGTCGGAATGGGAAGGGTTCGGACTGGTCGTCCTCGAAGCCGCCAGCTTCGGCAAAGCCACGGTCGTTAGCGACATCGAGGGTCTTCGCGACAGCTGCCCTGACCCTGGACTGCTTTATGCAGGAAGCTCGCCTCAGGAACTCGCGGACAAGTTGATGCTCACTCTGGAATTTTGTGAGGCTCCGGCGTTTTGCGCCAAACTCCGCACGCATGCGAAGGCTCATGACCTGTCCAGTTACGCCTCGCGTCTCGAAGAGATTTATAGCCAACTCGATTCGCAATTAGTCACGCGTGATGGGCAATGGACATGCGAGGCGGAAGGATGAAAATTCCTTTCCTGATCTCTAGCCGCATTCGGCCGGCATTTCTGTTGCGAGCCGTGAGGTCAGCAAGAAAATTGCCTTTCGGGCGCAGGATTGTGGACTGGTACGATCCCAACATCATCGGGAAGCATATTCGATATGATTTCAGACAAAACCTCACGGTATTCGAGTCAGGAACTTATAAGCTCATCATAGACTTGAACGACCATATTGGCTTTAGAACCTTCATTGAGAAAAGGCCGTTCGAGCAATCCGTCTACAGAATCGCGAAGGCGATGAATCTTGGCACGAACGACGTCATTCTCGACATCGGCGCGAACATTGGGACTGCCAGTATTCCGATCTGTGCTGAAGCCGGATGCGAGCTCATCGCTATAGAAGCGTCGAAGCAGAATGCAGAATTGCTGTTGCAAAATGCCGCGTTGAACGGGGTTCGAATGCATCCGCATATCGTGGCGCTGACCGCGCCGGAGGAAGCCAATCGAGCCGTCCCTCTGTATCTGAGAGAGGGGAATAGTGGAGCCAACTCGTTAGTCGAGAGATGGTCAAGCAAGCGAGACGATCAGGATTGCGAGATGGTGTCCACACAGACGCTTGACGGTCTTGCGCTCGACCAGGCGCTGATGGATCGCATCAGGATCGTAAAGGTCGATATCGAGGGCGCCGAATGGGGAATGGTCCGAGGCGCTAAGAATTTCTTTGCGCAAAACAGGGCCCCCGTACTCATGGAGTATCGGTCGGACGCCATGGACGAGGGCCTTAGAAGGGAATTCAGTCAGCTCATCGAATTCTTGCTTGAGCGCTACGACATTTGTGGCCTCAACAAGGATGGCCACGAGGTCGAATTCGACTTCTCTGGCTCTTACGAGAATATCCTTTTTACGCGCAGATCGTCGGAGGCGGGAAGCGGCCTCAAGCTTGGAGGGATGAGCTGATCGAGATGCTTGCGCGCTTCGTTTCCGTCCTGCGCGACAAGCGCCGCGAGCTTCGTCAAGTGGGGCTTGGAATCGCGATTCTGATCTTCATCGTCGGCTTTTTCTTGGCCATCCGGAATGCACCGCACGAAATCCTGCACCTCAGACTGCCGATATTGGCTGCGTACGCCATTTTCCTCCCGCCAATCACATATCTTATTCAATCAGTTGAGCTTCGGCTGTCGGCAAAGGCGGTGGGGATCACGCTTACGCGTAAGCAGGCAATCGAGATTGTCGTCTATTCAAATGCGTCTACTCTGCTGCCGATCCCAGGCGGTCTTTTGACTCGTGCTGCAGCATTACGCGCCAACGGTGTGACCGTCGTACGATCAGCGTCTGTCGTAATTCTCTTCACGGGAATCGCTGGGTCCATCTCGTTTGCATATTCCGGTGCGTGGGTCCTTTTTCAGCAACCGCTTCTTGGGCTTGCCGCGTTCACGACCGCTCTGCTTGGCGCGGCCATCTGCTTCAAACTTTCGCGAAAGCTCGACGTGCCAAGGGCGATTTTGAGCAAGGACGTCGCGTTACGCATATTTACGGTTTTGTTTGAGACAGGCTGCTTCATCGTGATTTTCGCTGCGATCGGCGCGTCGATCACGGTGCAACAGGCGGCTTTCCTCGTTGTTTCAGGCTTCATTGCCATGGCGTTGACGATCTTCCCGTCCGGCTTCGGCATCAGGGAAGCGATTGTTGCCCTTCTTTCACCGCTCGTCGGTGTTGATCCTGCAACAGCGTTCCTGGCTGCTGCGGCAGGCAGGATCGTCGGTCTTCTGTGGATGGCTGCACTGGGCATTGTGATTCTTGTCACCGGGACCGCGCAGGAAGGCGCTGCTGAGCAATGAGCACCGCCCGAGACCTTTTGCCGCTACTACGCTGCCCCGCGTCCGGCGCCTCGGTTCGATTCAATGAAAAGCCTACCGCCCGTTACTGGTCAGAGGACGGTACGGGAAAGCGGATAGTCTACCCCACCGTCTCCGACCAGCCCGTTCTTATCGACTTCGAGAAGAGCATCGCTGACCGCGAGGCCGTTCTCACGACACAAGGCAGCAGCCTCGTCGAGAACCGGAGGGTCAGACGCTCTTTCATGAGGCGCGTCCTTTTTGGCGACAATCCCGTCGAAGTTGGTAACGCGAAGCGGCTGGCGGGGCTGCTGAAAAAAGGTTCGGGTGATCGACGTCCCGTCGTCTTGATCATCGGCGGAGGTTCGCTAAGCGAAGGTGTCCGCACGCTTCGTGACGACGCAGATTTCCACGTCGTCTCTTTCGACATCTACGCATCCGACCAGACCGATTTCGTCGCAGACGCTCATGCTATCCCCCTGAAGGATGGCATGGTCGACGGCGTCTGGATTCAGGCGGTGCTGGAGCACGTGCTTACTCCCCGCGTCGTTGCCGAAGAAATCGCGCGCGTCTTGCGACCGGGCGGACTGGTCTACGCCGAAACGCCGTTCCTCCAGCCAGTTCATGAGAAGGCGTATGATTTCACGCGATTCACGGAGAGCGGTCATCGCTGGTTGTTTCGGGAGTTTGAAATGATCGACAGTGGTGTCGTAAGCGGGCCGGGAACTACGTTGTTCCTGCATCTAAGGTATTTCGCAGGGGCTGTCTTTCGCAATCGTCGGCTGGGGACTTTGGCCGCTTTGCCGTTCTTCTGGCTTCGCTTCTTTGACAGGATAATTCCGCGCACGCATTCGAGCGATATGGCAAGTGGCTTGTACTTCCTGGGCCGCAAGAGCGAGCGGACAATAGCTCCCGCGGAAATGCCCGCGGTCTTCATGGGCGTGAGTTGACGCTTTGACCGTGGAAGCCAGCGCATCCCGGACGATCCTGATTGCCGGCAACACCTCTTGGTACCTGTGGAACTTCCGTCGCAACGTCATTGCGGCGCTGACGGCCCAGGGAATGGACGTAACCGTTGTCGCACCGGCGGATGAGTATTCCAAAAGCCTCGCAGCGCTACCTCGGGTACGCTGGGTCGACTGGCCGCTTGCTTTGTATGGAGCAAACCCCATCCAAGAGTTGACGTCATTGTTACGGTTCGCTCGAATTGTTCGCCACGTCCGTCCAGACTTTGTGATCAACCACGGTATCAAGGCGAATGTCTACGGAGGGCTGACGTGCCGGCGGATGTCCGTTCCCTATGCAAATAGCGTGACAGGTCTGGGCATGATGCTCGCGAAGTCGGGACTAGGTCCGTGGGCTCTTGGGAAGCTCTACGCTTTTGCTTGTAATCGCGCCCGCGTTCTTTTCATTCAAAACAACGAAGACCTGGCCGTTCTGCGGCAAGCTGGCCTGTCGGGCAATATTCCGACCGTCCGAACGTTGGGTAGTGGTGTCGACTTGGCGCATTTCAAACTAGCTTCAATACCGAGTTGTACTAGCCGGATCTTTCTGTTCGTCGGCCGGCTGCAGCGCGACAAGGGGATCTGGGATTTCATTGATGCCGCTCGTGCCGTTCGAAGCGAGTTTCCCGACGCGAGATTCATCGTCGTGGGATCACAGGCGTTCGCCAATCGAGGAGGGGTGCCCAGCGACGTCCTTGATGATTGGAAGAGGGAGGGCTTGGTCGAACTCGCCGGTCATCAGGACGACGTTCGGCCCTGGCTTGCAAGCGCGCATGTCCTGGTTTTGCCCTCCCATGGGGGGGAAGGGGTGCCGAAAGTATTGCTCGAGGCCGCGGCGACAGGCCGGCCGATTGTTTCGAGCGACGTAACCGGTTGCCGCGACGCGGTGATTGACGGCGAGACTGGTTACCTTTTCCCAGTGGGAAACGTCGAGGCATTGGTCGAGGCAATGTCGAGATTCTGCGAGGCGACCGACGATCAGCTCGCGGCGATGGGACGAGCAGCGCGGCGTGATGCTGAAGCGCGCTTTTCCGACTCTCACCTAATTCAAGAGACAATTGCTGCGGTGACGGACTAGACTAACGACCTGAAGAGCGCTTGCGTTGCGGGAGCACGCGGACCTTCTCAACCGGGACCTGGCGTGCACCGTCCAGTTTCTCTTCCATCAATCGGACCCGCTCCAGCGTCTGTTCGAGCAATACCCGGTTGCGAGCGATCAGGTCGGCGACGGCGCCCAGCATCACCGTGACGACGCCCAGCACCATCAGCGCTCCGCCGATGACGAGGGACTGGACGTGGCCGGCGCCATCTCCGTTGAAATAGAACCAGAGGAAGCGGACGAGCGGGGCCACGCCGACAAGCGCCACGAGTACGCCCGCGATCACGAAGATGCGCAGCGGGTTGTACATGGCGTAGACGCGGATAACCGTAATGCCCGTGTTCAAGATGAACCGGGGAATCGATTTGAACAGACGCGAGGGGCGGACGGCGCCGTTGGTCCGGATCGGCACCGACACGACCGCCATGCGCTTGCGCCCGGCCTGAATCAGCATCTCAGTCGTGTAGGAGAAGTCGGAGGTGATGTTGATGCGCTGCGCTGCGCGCCTGCTCAGTGCTCTGAAGCCGCTGACTGCATCTTTCACGTCCGTTTTCGACAAGCGCCGCACGATGGCGCTGCCGAGGACTTGAAGTCGGCGCTTAAACCATCCGAAATGCGCATTGTCACGAACCCCCCGGTCTCCGATTACCACGTCCGCCTGCCCGGAAACGATCGGGGTTACCAAGCTTCGAATATCACTCGCGTCATACTGGTTGTCGGCGTCGGTGTTGACGACGATGTCGGCCCCCTCTGCGAGAGCGCGTTCGAGGCCGCTCCGGAAAGCGGCTGCGAGGCCGCGATTGGTCCGGTGACGTTCCAGGTGGTGAACGCCAAGGCGCTCCGCGGTTTCGGATGTACCATCCGTGCTGCCGTCGTCGATAACTAGTACTTCGATGATGTCGATGTCCGGCAATGCGCGGGGTAAAGCCGCGATGGTCGCGGGAAGCGAGTCCGCCTCGTTGAAGCACGGGATCTGGATGATCAGCTTCATTTCAAGCGCTAGCCCCCAATGACATGATACTAAGTTTGGACGAATATTCTATTACTGTAATCGGGCGTGGCACGTGGTGGGGGAGCATCGAATTGAACAGGGAGAGTTCTTCGGCGCCGTCGAAATCGGACGAGGGTCGCGCACAATGGATCGCGCCTGAAACCTATCCGGTCTTCGATCGCCTTATATTCTTTCTCTTCGTACTTGCATTACCACCGCTTCTTGGGAGCGTGTGGAGCGTGTTCCGCGACGGAGACGTCAGCTGGCACGTCGCGGCGGGACGCTGGATCCTCGAGCATCGCTCGGTGCCAAGCACCGACCCATTCTCGTTCACGATGGCCGGGAAGCCCTGGATCGCGTTCGAATGGGGCGCCGAAGTCATCTACGCCGTAGCGTACAATATTGCCGGATTCGCGGGACTCGCGGCAACGGTTACTCTCGCGCTCATTGTCTTGTTCGGGGTGGTGTTCGGGTACCTCCGGGAGCGAGCCGGTCCCTTGGCGTTGCTTATCGCACTGGCCGGCATGCTTCTCGTACTTCAACCATTCATCATGGCACGGCCGCATGTGATCGCCCTACCGTTCCTGGCCGCCTGGTCGGTGCTGATGTTCAAATATCGCGATGAAAATCGTTCGCCTCCCCTTGCTCTTGCTCTTCTCATATTCGTCTGGGCGAACATCCACGGCAGCTATTTTGTGGGTTTCGTCGTGGCCGCCGCGGCAGCCCTCGACTCGTTAATTGCAACGAAATTCGACCGCAAAGTGCTCTTGGGTTGGTCATCTTTCGGCTTCGCAATTCTCGTCGCTGCCGCGTTAAACGTAAACGGCATCGAAGGTCTCATCCATCCTTTGACAATTTCCAGAATGGAAACCCTTCCGTCGATCGGCGAGTGGCATCCCAGCACGCCGGGGGCAACTCCGCTTTTCTATTTACTCTTGCTTGCGGTAACTGGCGCGCTCCTCTGGAAACGACCGTGCTTCAGACCGGGGGAATTGCTCTTGCTGCTGCTGACGCTCGGCATGGCTTTCACGCACATCCGCCACCAGTCAGTTTTCATCGTCCTCGCGGCGCTCGTCGTCACTCCGAAGCTTTCGAATGTAGTCCGCGAGACGGGGGGACCTTTGTTTCCGTTGTCCACTGAGGCGCGCGTGTGGACAGTGGCCGCTGCTCTTGCAGCGCTTGTCATTGTCGGGGTGCGCGCAGTTGTTCCACTTCAGCCGCGCGAAACCTTTTCAAATCCACGAGGCCTTATCGCCCACATCCCGCCGGAACTCAGGTCCCAACCGATGCTCAACGAATACAGCATGGGCGGTCCGCTGATCCTCAACGGTATCCGGGTATACATCGACGGCCGCGCCGACATGTACGGGGATGATTTCTTCAAGGCATATTTGAAGATGAGCGACGGCGACTGGGAAGTCTTCAACCGAATGGTGAAAAATTACGACCTCCGGTGGACCATTCTTCAGAATGATAACAGGCTGGTTGAGAAACTCGACATGTCACCGGATTGGAGGCGCATCTATTCAGATGAGGTCGGCGTTATTCACGTGCGCCGCGCTGGGGCCGCCGCGCCGGTGCGAGAGACAAACTTCAATGGGAAGAGCAAATAGTCGAGTACCGAAGCTGGAGGATGCAGACCAGCCACGCCCGTTGCTGGCCACTCGTCGGCGCGAGGTTCCCACGCCGTTCCAAAAATCCGGTCCCAAAATGAGAAGAGAATGCCGAAGTTTTTGTCGAAATGTTGGGGTTCCAATGAATGATGGATCCGATGAAAGCGATTATCGACCAAAACATACCTCAACGGACCAAGATGCGCCGTCGTGGGAGAGTGAATATAACGCTCGAGCACTCCGCTCAACAAAGTGATTAAATACGGCGCCGCCGCGAACTCGAAGCCGATTAGGCTCAGCGGAATTCCGAAAACGAGGTACCGAAAGCTTCGTTCGGTGAAATGAGCATAACCGTTCGCTGCGTGGAGCTCGGTCTGGCTATGGTGAAGCGAATGAATAGGCCAGAGGAAGCGGTGTTGAAACCTGTGACTCCAGTAAGTCACGAAGTCGTTCAGCAAAACCAATAGCATGATCGAAGCCGCGTCGCCGGTCCAGCCATTGATAGGCAGCTTCAATAGAGGTCGTACGCCGATCGCCTCCCAAAGTGCAATCAACACTGAAAGGAAAATTACTCCGGCAGATGCATTGATCGCGGTGAATATGAAACCGCAAACACGCGACCTCAGTGTGTAACGTTCAATCGCAGCGACATACTCGGCCGCTGTAACAATTGCCGTCAGAAGGACAGCGCCGAAGGCAGCATACAGATAGGCCACATGATCCCCCGATATCGGACCCAACATAGCACGGCCTAAGAGCGACTTAAAAATCTCATATTTTGCGAGTGCCAGTCTGGGACTGCCAACGACCTAAGTTAACGGTGCACGCTCTGCTTCGAAATCGAAGCTCGAGCGCGTGCCAAAATCGCGAGCGTCAGGATCGCCGCAATCGGAATGGTGTTCGGCCCTCGATACAGATTGAAATGAAATGCGATGGGCAGGAGGCAAAGGAGCCATAAGGCGCCGGCTAGCCTGGGCCTCGGCTGCTGCCTGAGGAAGAAACCGATCGGAATAATCATCAGTAATGCATCGTAGCTCAGAAGGTAGGGCGGAATCAGCAAGGTCGCCGCGGCAAGTATCGGAACTTGCTCGTCCCAGTCGCGGGACCAGGCGATCCAGGTTAGAACCGTCGCGGCCGCGGCGATGATCGCGTGAAGCGAAAGTGCGACCGACGGGTCGACATCAAGGTACCGCAGGAATGCGAAAACGCTGATGAATTCGTTCCACGACCATTTGTCCTGGCGCAACAGCTCAACGTAGAGATGGAGAATATTCCAGAAACCGCCAAATGCCTCTGAACCCAAAAACGCCAACGACAGAAACGTTAGTGCCCCAGCCATGGCAATTGCTCCAGCGATCGCGGGCCACAGCCGACCAGCAATCACTGCGACCGGTAGAAGAAGCGCAAGTTGAGGCTTGATAATCAGTACGCCGAGGACTGCGCCGGCGACAAGCGGCCGTTCGCGTAGCATGGCCGCGCCGGTGGTAAAGATCGCTGCGGTGAGGAACCCATTCTGTCCGATTGCTCCGTTCATCAACACTAATGGGTTGGCGAGCGCATAGGGTGTGTCGATCGCACGTCGTGCAGCGAACAGGTAGATCGCGAGCGTCAGCCCGACCCAGGCAGCGAAACTCCAAATGTACGGAAGAAGGCTGAATGGCGTGACCAGCAGCAGGAACGGCGGCGGGTACGGGAACGGCATGAACTTGTCGAAAGTGGTGACGGTAAATTCGACCGCACGATGCTTTGCTGGGTCATAGGCGGCCGCCGGATCTCCAGCGAGGGTCAATTTCCCCGCTGCCCAATAGCTCAGATAGTCGGTCAAGTTGGGAGCAATAATGCTCCGCGCCCAGTCCCACACAATTAGCACGATGAAAAGCAGACCAATTCCGACTGCAGAAGTCCGTGCCCAGCGGAAGGATGTCCTGTCCATCGTTAGGCTTTTCGCTCAGCCCGGATGTGCCAGACGAGTCGAGAGCGCATCACCATCAGTTTAGGCCCTTGCGGGGGCCGGATTTAACATTGGTTTTCGTTTAAGCATTGGTTGCTCAATCCAGAGATACATGGCGCAACCGACTAGCAGCATCGCGGCAGTCTGAGCCGGCCACCAGATATTCAGTGTCAAGATTACGAAATAATGGGACAGGTAAATCGAATAGGAGGCGTTGCCCACGAATACCGGTATATCTGCCCACTTCGTGAACAATCGCTCGAAGGTAAGTGCAGCGTATACTAGCAAGGCTGCGGGGAGGCCCCAAACTGCGACGCGAAGGAGATTAACAGAAATATCCATGAGTTGGTCCGGCTGGACGTATATCGAAGGTGACAGGACAAATAGTCCCACCCCAAGAGCCAACGCCGCAACTCCGGCAGAAGAGTTTCGTGGCAATCGAAGAATCGCGAAACCGGCACAAAATTCCAACACGAGCGGATTGCCGACAAATTGCAGAACCGGGTGCCTCACCAGCGCATTGAGGACAACGAGCACCAGCAGTGCGGGGGCAACCCAAGTCGTTCGGCTGGTCGCAAGCCCAATCGCGACGACGACATAAAACAGCATCTCAAAACACAGCGTCCACGCAGGCGGCAGGTAAGGCTGGGCGAAGTCTCCCCAAATTGGCCAGAGAGTGGCGCTGCTAGCCAGGGTGGCCTGATCCAACGCTATTCCGGAAATTGCTGCCGCAGCGATAATCGGGAAAAGATTCAGCCAGTAGATGGGATAGATCCGCCGCAAGCGCGCGAGCATGAACTGACTTGCCGATCGCCCCTTCATCACAATTCCGATGATCACACCGGATATGACAAAGAAGAGGTCGACCCCGGCGGCTCCGTGCCTCCACGCGAGCGTATGGGACAGGAGAACTGCGGTAACCGCCACTGCCCGTAGACACTGTATCGATCGAAGCTTCACCGTCACTCCCCCAAGTGAGGCCCGTCTCGCCAATCTGTCAGAACAATCCGGTACATGCCAGCGGCCGGATAGTTAGATGGATTTTCCGGATGTGCGCATTTTCAAGTTTTCGCGCAATTGGAACTCTCACAACGGTCAACCACTTTAACGCATCGTGATTGGCGCGGGTTAATGTCAGCGATCGATATTGATATTTTCTGGAGCGGACGGTGAGACTGGTTAGTTTTGGACGACGGGTCTGCAATCGCCTCAATGCCAACGCTGCCGCCATTCACTTGCATCTTGAGAACCGCCTCGACCAGATCGTCTTTATCTGGCTCTTTCTCGCGAGCCTCGCCTGTTCGGCCCGCGTCGCCTTCAGCCCTCTGAAGGGCCCGTTCGAAATCGCGACCATCCTTCCCTACGTCCTGCTTGTGTGCGCTCCCGCCGCTTCATTGTTGCTCGCTCTTCGCTGGTTTCGTGACGGTGACTATAAGAGCCAGCCACAGCTTCGGCTCGCCGTTTTCGGGAATTGGCGAACGGTCGATCGTTCGGCAGCCCGGCTCCATTCGCTTTATGGTGCGAGAGGTCTCCTAGTCTCGCTGATGGTCGGCGTGCTGATTAACGTGCCAGTTCGGGCCCTCGAATATCTCGGCTCGATGCCGGCTTTATCGGGGAGCCTCCCAAAATGGCTTTCCGTGCTTCACACTATGATGACTCTCGATGTCGTCGTGATGACAAGTCTCTATTCCATTGCGTTCGTGGCGGCATTGCGCTGCGTGCCGCTCTTTCCGCGGTTGCTCGCCGCAATCTGGGGGATCGACCTTGCGTTGCAGCTCGCGACGGCGAAGTTGGTTGCTGGAACTGCAATCCTTCCGCCTCCAGTCTCCGGCGCACTGCAAGACTTGCTCGACGGCAACGTCAAGAAAGTGCTGATCAGCATGGCGCTCTGGCTCCCGTACCTACTTCTGTCCAAGCGGGTGAACGTCACCTATCGCAGCCGAATACCTGTCTGATCTGATTCTGGCGATTCGCTAAGCCACCAGAAAATATCGGCATTCTCGTTTCGCTAACGCGACGGGAAAGCACATTTTTAGCCGATGCATTCTGTTCAGATTTGAGACAAATTTCTCCTGAGCTTCTTTCGCCTAATCATAAATTAATGCTATATTTCAGTGTGTTGAACGCGACATATCGCCGACCTTCAGTTAACAAAAAATAAATGTCGATGCTTGACAACAGGTTAAGCTGAGCGCAGCCCTTGTGTCAGCCGAGCGGCCTTGGGGGGCAGTTCGACGATGCCGTGTGGGGGTTCCTTGCGTATCCGGAACTAAAGGCATCGCCCGAATGGCGTGAGCCACTTTCCTCGTGTCGCCTAGGCATGTTCCGCGCCAGTCGCGGGTACAACCGAGGGAAGGAACGAAAATGAAGACTCTCATCAAGATGCTGAAGGACGAGTCCGGCGCTTCGGCGGCCGAGTACGCTCTGATTCTTGCCATCGTCGGCACTGGTATCGCCATTGCGGCGCTTATCCTGGGTGGCGCAATTGGTACCGCAATGAACAGCGCGTCGAACTGCATCAACAATCCGAGCAGCACTACCTGCTGATCGGGAGAGGGGCGGCCACCAGTTTCTGGAGCCGCCCCTACTATCTTCGTGATTCCAAAGGTGGCATCATCCACCTGAAGTAAATGGCGGGGGCGCCAAGAATGAAACGGCAGACGCTGATCGCGCTGGGTGTTGCGCTGGTACTGGGACTTTTCGCAGTTTATCTGGCGAACGCGTATATCGGTCGAAGTGACCAAAAAGTCGCGGCAGCTCAGCAGGGGACGACCAAAGTCGCCGTAGCTGCAATCCCGCTCGATTATGGAATCGACCTGACGCCTGACAAGGTCAAGTTCGTCGACTATCCGAGCGCCAGCCTCCCGGCCGGCGCCTTTTCCAACTACAACCAGCTAGCACCCGCCGGGAAGCGGCGCGTCGTCCTGCGACCGATCGCTCTCAATGAGCCGATCCTGGCAACGAAGCTCGCAGGCGAGGGTCTCGGTCCGTCGATCGCGTACCTTCTGCCTGACGGCATGCGAGCCGCGGCGGTTCGCATCAACGATGTTTCCGGTGTGGCGGGCTTCGTCCAGCCTATGGATACTGTCGACGTCCTGATCACCCGGCAGCTGCAAGGCGACAACCGGCAAGTTACCGACGTACTGCTTCAGGCAATCAAGGTCATCGCAATCGACCAGAATTCCAATGACGCGAACGGCAAGCCGGTGATCGGAAAGACGGCAACGCTCGAAGTCAATCCGATGGATGCGCAGAAGCTTGCCCTTGCGCAGGAGGTCGGCTCGCTGAGCCTGGTCCTCAGGAAACCGGGCGAAGAGCAGGATCTCGGGCGCGTTGCGACCGTGAGCCTCAACGACCTTCGTTACTCGTACTACGGCGGCCCAACTCCTGCGACCGCATCGGCTGCAGGAACACCGCGTCCAACACCGGCCGCCGCGCCGCGCCGTGTTGTTCGCCGCCCAGCACCGCCTGTCGCGCGCGGGCCTATCACAAACAATGTTGAAGTGGTTCGGGGAACCACTGGCAGCAAATATGAAGTGGGGGGTTATGGGTCGTGATCTTTTGGGGAGGGTCGCGCTTGTCGCGGTAGCCCTTGCGGTCGCCGGCGCAGCTTCGCCGGCAGCCGCTCAGGACAGCAGGATAAGCGTCGCTGAGGGCGTGCACGCCGGCGCGGTCGAGGTACCCGTCAACAAGAGCCAGGTGATCCGGTCGGACCGGCCTTATTCGAAGGCCCTGATCGGTGCTCCGGAGGTCGCGGACGTCCTTCCGCTCACCGACCAGTCGCTTTACGTTCTCGGAAAGAAGATGGGGACGACGAGCCTCACACTCTACGACCGCAATAACATGCTGATCGCTGTCGTCGACGTGGTCGTCGGTCCGGACGTCATCTCGCTCCGCCGCCAGCTTTCCGAGCTGATGCCCGGCGATAGCGTGGGCGCCCGCATCTCGAATGACTCGATCGTTCTCGAGGGTGTCGTTCCCGATGCCGTTTCGGCCGATCGCGCCGTGCAGATCGCCGAAACCTACGCCCCGGGCAAAGTCGTCAACATGCTCTCGATGGGCTCAGCTCAGCAGGTCCTTCTCGAGGTTCGCTTCTCGGAGATCAAGCGTTCGGCTCTGAAGCAGCTCGGCTTTCGCTATGGGGGTGACAACGGTACCAACTTCGCGGGCGTAATCGGTCAAGGGGCGTCGCTTACTCCGGTTGTCAACGAAGAGGGCGGAAACACCGGTGTCACGGACGTCCGGCCATTCGGTAACGGCCGTTTGACGGTCGGAGCGGTGATCGACAGCTTCGCGATCCTTTCGCGTCACTTCAGCATTGCCGGCCTCGATTTCTGGGCCGCGCTCGATGCTCTGGAGCGGAAGGGCGCCGTCAACACACTTGCCGAGCCGAACCTGGTCGCTCTGTCAGGCGAGACCGCCAGTTTCCTCGCCGGCGGCGAGTTCCCGGTTCCTGTCGTCCAGAACGCGGGCGGCAACAGCAACAACAGCTATACGGTCGAATGGAAGCCTTTCGGGGTAAGCCTCGCGTTCACTCCGACCGTCCTTGCCGACGGCGTGATCAACATGGTCGTCGCTCCGGAAGTCAGCTCGATCGACCCGAGCGCCTCGATCGTCATCAACAACCTAACAATTCCGGGCCTCCAGACGCGCCGCGCCAAGACGACAGTCGAGCTTCGGGATGGAGAAAGCTTCGCGCTCGCCGGCCTGATCCGTAACGACTTCCAGGACACGGTGCGCCAGTTTCCAATCCTAGGATCGCTCCCGATCATCGGAACACTGTTCCGCTCGACGGGCTTCCAGCGCGAAGAGACCGAGCTGGTCATGATCGTGACGCCACACTTGGTACGCCCGCTCAAGCAGGGTGCACTTAAGGCTCCGACTGACCGCGTTCAGCAGCCGAATGAGGCGGACCTGTTCCTGCTCGGCCGCACTGACACGGGCATGGCTCCGATCCAGGAGACCGGTCCGCAGCAGGTTCGCACTCCGCCGCCACTTCCGGCTGGTCCGGGCGGCTCTGCTTCGCGCAAGCCGGTCGGCTTCGAAAAGGATTATGGTCATGTCCTCTAAGCTAACACTCATCGGACTGGCTCCGCTCCTTCTTGGAGCGTGCGCTGTGGATCCTGCGACTCAGTCCTATGACACGGGTTTCGGCGAGGCGGTAAAGTACGATATAGCCGCCCAGACGATCGATCCGGATCCGGTCTATGCCCCGGACGGGGCGAAACCGGGCGACAACGGTGACAAGGGCGCGCAAGCTGTAAAGCACTACCGGCAGGGTTCCGTGAAGCAAGTCGAGACAATGTCGACGACGAGCGGGTCCAGCGGCGGCGGTGGCGGTCCACAGTAGGGATGAGGAGAAATGCGCGGACTTCTCCGGAGCTTTCTTCGTAGCGACACGGGTAGTGTAGCGCCCACGGTAGGCTTGTCGCTCTTTGCATTGATTGCGGCCGGCGGCATCGCATTTGACTACGCGCGCGTCGCCGCCATGGACACCGAACTTCAAGATGCCGCGGACCAGGCAGCACTCGCAGCGGCTACTCAGCTTGATGGCAAGACAGATGCCATTTCAAGGGCAACTGCGGCAGCCAGCAACCTTGTAAGCAACTCGACTCGCTTCGCCAGCGATACTGGGGAAACAGATACCCAAGGCACATCGAATACGAGCGACGACACTACGGTCGGAGCCGAGATCGGCATCGAGGACGTCACGTTCTATTCGGCCTTCACGAGTGCATCGAGCAACACGACAACGACCACCGATGCGGATGCACACTTCGTTCAGGTGCGGGTGAAAAGCCGACGTACCGATTATGCTTTTACGCCAATTGTTGCCGCCTTTTCGGGGAGCCTTGAGGCTAAAGCCGTGGCTGGTTTGGGTAGCGCTGTATGTGGCGTTGTCCCATTCTTCATCTGCAATCCAGTCGAGCCGGCGACTAACACCGATATTCACCTCTCACCTGGTGGCGTTGAGCCGGGCAAGGGCATCGTACTGGGTCAGGGAGGAACGCAGTGGGGACCGGGCAATTTCGGCTTCCTCGATCAGCTGGGTAATGGCGCTAATGGAGTGGCGGAAGCCCTGGCATCGGATTCCCTTTTCGGAAATTGTTCCCCAACCTCGAGCGTAACGACAGAAACAGGCAATATCCTCAACGCAGTTCGTGACTCGCTGAACATGCGGTTCGACTTCAAATCTGGCAATGCGTCAGCGTGCAAAAACGCACCCTGCTCGCCGTCTTCAAACGCGGTCAAGGATGTTGTGAAGGCAGCAACGGGCTGCAGTTGGACAGTGCCAGCTATGAATTTGGCGAGCGATGTTACGAGTAACAATAGCCCGGTGAGATATTTCCCGCGGGACAACGCAGCGTTGCCATCAACAGTTGTTCCTCAAACCATGGGATATCCGCGTGACTTCTGTCACTATTTTCTCACATCGGGGAACAGCGGAACCTATACTCTGTGCCCTAATAGACGTGTTGGAAATGGAAGTTGGGATCGCGATGCCTATTTCCGCGTAAATCATCCTGGTCTTGTTTATGCGGATGAGCCAGGTTTAGGCGCGAATGTTACGCGGTACCAGACATATCTATGGGAAGCTGAGGATCCCTCTCGCTTGCCTGTTAACAAGACAGTCGGCGCAAATACACAGTACTCTTCGCCGCAATCGACTTGCTTGGCACCAGGCGTCGACCCTAACCCGTCAGGTACGGATCGGCGCAGAATCACTGCCGCGGTAGTAAACTGCCATGCGGCACCCAATCTCAACGGCAAGAGAACGCTCACCGTTGCGGGTTTCATCGATGTGTTCTTAGTTGAACCGAGCATCGCTCGAAGACGTTGTGACGGAACTAATAGTGAGTGCCCATCGAGCTTCACCGCTTCGGGATCGTCATTTGAGCGCGATTATGGTAGCGCCAACGACATCTATGTCGAAGTTATCGGCGCAGCCGGCACTGGTGAGGGAGGTCAATTTCCTCAAATTACAAGGCGCGATGTTCCGCGTCTGATCGAGTAAAGCCATGTTGGCGCGGTTGCGACAAGATACGTCCGGGGCAGCGGCTGCTGAAATGGCGCTAGTCGCTCCATTGCTAATCGCCCTGATGCTGGGTTCGATGGAGCTCGGGTACTATTTTTACTCCGAACACGTTGTCGTCAAAGCGGTCAGAGACGGAGCTCGCTTTGCTTCGCGGCAAGGTTTTGACAAGTACTCGTGTCCTAATGCAGTCGACAATACGCTTGAGACTGAAATTAGACGCGTCACTCGAACGAACCAAGTAACCAGTGGCGGCGCTCCGAGATTAGCCAACTGGACGAGCGATGCATCTGTATCCGTGTCCTTAAGCTGTGTCGACAATTCGTCCGGAGACTACGGCTCATTCTACACAGACTACGTCGACAGTAGCGGAACGCCACGAGTACCGGTTGTAACTGTTAGCGCGTCAGTTGCGTACAGTTCTTTGTTTGAATTGATTGGATTCCGCTCGTCGGGCTTGAGTTTAAGCGCTCAGTCGCAAGCCGCGGTGATGGGGATATGACGTTTCATCGGCTAAAGCGTGTGATGCGCGATCGTACGGGTGCCACCGCCGCGGAATTCGGCATGGTGCTCCCCTTGTTGATCCTGCTTCTCTTGGGAATCATCGACGCCGGCCGTTATATGTGGGCCGTAAACAAGCTCGAAAAGGCGACCCAGATGGGAGCCCGTACAGCAGTTGTAACGGACCTCATTCCGACTGGTCTCGCGACCGCCAATTTTGGAACCTCACTAGGGCAAGGCGCCACGATCCCAACGGCTTCATTCGGCGAGGCAAGTTGCAGTAGCAGCGCATGCACCTGTTCCGGCACATGTCCCACTCTGACACCGTACGACGCTGCGGCGTTTCAACGAATTGCGACTCGAATCAAACTGATCGCGCCCATGATCAGCGATTCGAACATAACCGTGGTCTATACGAATTCCGGCTTAGGATATGCCGGCGATCCGAATGGACCGGATGTGGCTCCCATCGTGACCGTGCGCGTGTCCGGAGTGCCCTTTACGCCGCTCATCTTCCAATTCTTTGGGGGCCAACTCGCGTTCCCAACTGAGAGTGCGTCACTGACGCTGGAAGATGGTGCGGGGTCGACGTCGAATTGAGGTGTGCAGGTGAGTGTGGTCAACCCTAACGAAACTGCGTCCACCTGGAAGGCGCATAAGAGAGAAGCTGCGGTGCAGCTATATCTCAGCGGCGCTGAAGGTGATGCTGCCGATCTTGTCGGCGCCCGCGTCGCGAGCTTCCCGCTGAGTCTGAACATCGGGTCGGCCTCGGATCCCATCGATCCCGAAGACCTGGCCGGCAGCGCCGCTGCCGTCATCCAGGTCGATCCGGGCGATCCGGCTTCGGTCACTCGCTTCGAAAAACTTGCTGCGGCGACGCGGACGCCCGTGATTGCCGCAGCCTATGAACCTCCGCTCGCACTCGTGCGCGCCCTGGTGCGAGCCGGCGCTCATGACGTTGTCCCGCTTCCGCTGGACATCGCGGAGCTCGAAGCATCGCTGCTTCCAATTCGCGACCAGCTTAAGCGAGAGGCAAGTTCATCCCAGTCGGCGAATGGCAAGGTGGTCTGCGTAATCAAGAGCGTCGGGGGCATCGGCGCGACGTCGCTTCTGTCGCAGTTGGCGATCAGGACAGCAGAAAATGAGGCGAGGTTCGGCCGTGAGGTTTGCCTGCTCGATCTCGACCTGCAGTTCGGCAATTCGGCGTTCCAGCTTGGCCTTCGGCCCCAGCTGACCTTTCATGATCTGATTGATGCCGGCGGGCGTCTTGATGGCGAACTGTTGCGCGCGACCACCTCGCCGCATCCTAGTGGCCTCAAGGTCGTCGGTGCCCCTTCATCGCTGATGCCACTTGATTCCGTAAGCAGCGAACAGCTGATTGAGATTGTCGAGATTGCGAAACGCGAGTTCGGAACGGTCTTTGTCGACCTCCCAGCGAGCTGGACGAACTGGTCGCTCTCACTACTGGCTCAATCAGATCTCGTCTTGCTCGTGACCGAACTCAGCGTGACAGGGCTGCATCGCGCAAGGCGCCAGCTCGATTTGCTTCGGGAGCAAGATCTCGCGTCCGTTGATCTGCGCATCGTCGTCAACCGATTTGAAAAGGGGCTGATGCGCACGGTGAAGGCGGGGGACGTCCAAAAGGCGCTTGGCCGCGATATTGCCTACACGATTGCCAACGAACCGGCCGTGATGGTGCCAGCGATCGAGCGCGGCATCCCGATCTCGGAAATCAAGCGCAGGAGCGCAGTCGGCAGAGACATCGACATATTAGATTCCGGCATCGCAGCAGCCTTGGGCCGGGAGCGCTAAGACATGTGGCAGGTTCGAAAGAAATCAGGAGCTGCCGAGGCCGACGCGCCGAAAACGGCCGAGGAACTGCGGATCGTAACGGTCGGCGATGCCGGGGCGTTTGCGAGCCGCGACACGCACACGGAGCTCAAGGTCGAACTTCACCAGCGCCTGCTGGACGTCATCAACTTGCAGGCGCTCGACAAAATGTCGCGCCAGCAGATCGAGGCGGAAGTGGGCGACATCGTCTACGAGGAACTCTCCAAGCAGAACCAGGCGCTCAACAACGCTGAGCGCAAGGCTCTCGTCAGCGACGTTCTAGACGAGTTGCTGGGCTTGGGTCCCGTCGAGCCCTTGCTCAAGGACCCGACGATTACCGACATTCTGATCAATGGTTTCAACCAGGTGTTCGTGGAGCGCTACGGCGTGCTCGAGCATACGAATGTGAGATTCAAGGACGAGAAGCACCTTCTGCGCATCATCCAGAAGATCGTGTCGGCAGTCGGCCGCCGCATCGACGAGTCGGCGCCGATGGTCGACGCCCGTCTCGCCGACGGAAGTCGCGTCAACGCGATCGTTCCTCCGCTGGCGATCGACGGGGCCTCCATGTCGATCCGCAAATTCGCTCGCATTCCCATTAGCATGGAACGTCTGATTGAGATCGGGAGCGTTCCCGCCCAGGTCGCCGAAGTTCTGAAAGCCGTGGTCAAGGCGCGCCGTAACGTGCTGATCTCGGGCGGCACTGGCTCCGGTAAAACGACGATGCTCAACGCGATGTCGGCGTACATCGACAACCGCGAGCGAATCGTGACGATCGAAGATTCCGCTGAGCTTCAATTGCAGCAGGAACACGTGGTCCGGCTCGAGACGAGGCCGCCGAATATCGAAGGAAAAGGCGAGATCACCCAGCGCGAGCTCGTCAAGAACGCGCTGCGCATGCGTCCTGACCGCATCATCGTCGGCGAGGTGCGCGCCGGTGAGGCCTTTGACATGCTCCAGGCTATGAACACAGGCCACGACGGATCGATGACCACCGTCCACGCCAATACTGCTCGCGACGCTCTTTCCCGCGTCGAGCAGATGATCGGCATGAGCGGCATCGACATTCCGGCGCGCTCGGCTCGAAACCAGATCGCGTCAGCGATCAACGTGGTAATCCAGATCGGACGTCTCGCTGATGGCAGGCGCAAACTACTCAGCCTTTCCGAGCTGACCGGCATGGAAGGCGACGTCGTCACGATGCAGGAAATCTTCCGCTTCCGTCAGACGGGCGTCGCGGCGGACGGCCAGGTTCTTGGCAAGTTCGAGGCGACGGGCATCCGGCCGAAGTTCATCGAGCAGGTGATGGCGCACGGAGTCACACTTTCCGCCGACCTGTTCCGTCCAGATGCGAAGCTCGAGGGATGAACGACGCCTGGCTTAAAGCACTGATCCTTGGCTGCACCTTTGGTGCGGTCCTCTTGTTGGTCGAAGTGCTCGTAGGCTGGATGGCGAACAGTCGGGTCGAGGGCCGAGCGATAAACCTTCGATTGCGAATGATATCCGAGGGTCGCGATCGCGAGCAGACCATGAGTCTCCTTAGGCGCCGCCAGAGCGACATTTCGGCGCACCTTCCGCCTGCCCTTCAACAAACAGGCCGGAAGTTTGAACGAATGCTTGTCGCGGCGCAGGTCACGATGCCCACTGGCCGCCTCATTCTTTTCATTTTCCTTGCGCCGGTCGCGATATTCTTCGGCATCATTCTGGTCATGACGTTGCTCGGGGTGCCGATTGCTCTCGGCAGGTTGACCATGGTTGGGGTTTTTGCCTTCGTCGTGGGCGCGTTCCTGCCGATCATGTACCTGAACTTTCGTGCCAATCGGACGCGAAAGAAGATGCAGGACCAATTCCCGGTTGCACTCGATGTCTTCGTTCGCGGGTTGCGGGCTGGTCATCCGATCGCTGCCGCTCTCGATCTCCTTACGGTCGAAATGCCGGATCCGATCGGTAGCCAGTTTGGCGTTGTAGTAGATGAAGTTACCTACGGTGCCGAACTGCGTGATGCTCTGCAGGGGATGGCTGAGCGCTGGGACCTCGATGACATGCGCATGTTCGTGGTGTCGCTGTCAGTGCAAAGCGAGACCGGCGGCAATCTCGCCGAGATTCTAGACAATCTGTCGACCGTGATCCGCGAGCGCCACTCGATGTACCTGAAGGTTCGGGCACTCTCGAGCGAGGGCCGAATGACAGCCATCATGTTGACCGTCCTGCCGCTATTTGCGTTTGCGCTGCTGTTTATTTTTAAGCCGGATTTTTATCTCGATATATCGGACGACCCAGCCTTCATGCCGGGCTTTCTCGGTCTCATCGCAATGTACGTTATCGGATTCATCTGGATCCGTAAGCTGGTCGATTTGAAGGTGTAGCGCGATGGGCCAATTGTTCACCGACTATCCGCTTCTCCGTCTGGGTATCCTCCTGGGATTGTTCGCGCTCGTCGCGGCAGGTGCCTACTTCGTGACGGGGGCCCTTGCGACCCGTCGGATATTGCGTCGTCGCCTCGTCGACGGTGAGATCTCCGAACATCATGTTGTCGGGGCGTCTCTTCGCACACAACAAAACGAGAACGCTTGGCTGAAGCTAGTCAACGGCATCGAGAAGGCGGGCCTATCGCTCGTCGACACGCGCGACGATTCCGTGCGGAAAAAGCTCGTCGCGGCCGGTTACACTGCCACCTATGGTCCTCGACTTTACACTCTGATCCGTCTCGTCCTCGTGATCGGACTGCCGCTCCTCGTTTTCGGGCTCATCTGGCTTTCCGGTGCGTCGCCGGGCATCTTCCAGATCTACGGGGTTGTCGTCGTCGCCGCGCTCGCAGGACTCTATTTGCCTGCCGTTTTCCTGGCGGCCAAGGCCGACCGTCGGCAGCAGGAGATCATCAACGGATTCCCGGATGCGCTCGACTTAATGCTCGTCTGCGTGGAAGCCGGTCTTGGAATGGACTCTGCCTTTGCTCGCGTTGGCATGGAGATGACAGAGTCACATCCGAAGCTTGCTGAGCAGTTCGGCGCTGTGGTGCTCGAACTCCGCGCGGGGCGAAGCCACGAAGACGCCTTGCGCCGAATGGCGGACCGTGCGGGTGCAGAGGAAATCCGTGCTTTCGCGACGCTGTTGATCCAATCCTCGAAGCTCGGTTCGTCCATCGCCCAAACGCTCCGTGTCTACGCTGCTGAAATGCGTGAGCGGCGCAGGATGCGGGCTGAAGAAAAGGCGCATCGTCTACCAGTGTTACTCTCGGTGCCGCTCGTGGGGTGTATGCTTCCTGTTATGATCGGCGTTCTGATGCTCCCTGCGGCAATCAGAGTGGTGAGATCGGTTATGCCGCAACTCGGAGGAGGTTGAAATGAATCGGGGGGGCAAATTCCTGGTTCCGACCACCGTGCTCGCGCTGGTCGCGGGCTGTGGACAAGACGGCAAGCTCGAGATTCGCTCGACGCCGACCCCGCTCGCTGAAGGCAAGCGACCAGTTCCGGCTCGCGTCGCGGAAGGCCGCGGGCAGCTGGCCATGGGCAATGTCGGTTTGGCCCTGACCTCATTTCGGCTGGCCCTGCGCGATGATCCCAACAGCACCGATGCCCTCGTCGGAATGGCCATGTGCTACGACCAGATGACCCGGTACGATCTTTCCCGGCGCAATTATGAGGCGGCGCTTGCTGTCGCTCCGAACAATCTTGAAATCCTCGCTGCCTTCGTGAGTTCGCTGCAGCTTCAGGGTAAAACCAACGAAGCGATCGCCGTCCGGCAGGAGATCGCTGCCCGGGCCGCCGCGTCGGCCGCACTCGATTCAGAAGAGGTCATTGCTGAGGCGGAGATCGCCCCGGTTCAGCCGGTCTACATTGCGGCAGCTCCCGAGGTTGCGGAGCTTGCGCCCCGAGCCTGGGCGCCAGCGCCGGTGGAGCTCAATGTCGCCATTCCCGAAAAGGTGAATGTCGCGGCCCCGAAAGGCGAAACCGGCCGCATCGAGGTCTCGGCCGAACAGCCGGCTCCAGCTCCGAAGGCCGCTCAAGCCGTGCAGAGCGTCGCCGTGGGCCGCTCGGTATCCATCAAGCTTCCGCCGGCCCGGCCGGTTCAGCAGGTCGCGGCGCCGGCTGCGGCGGAGCTTCCAGCGAGGCATTTTGCTCAAGCGGAGCCGCAACTTGCGAGGGTTCCGATGTCCGCACTGCCGATGCGGGTCGATGTCCCTGTCGAGCTCGCGAACACTGCTCTCACGAGACCGATGGACGAGCCGATCCAAAAGCCGTCCGTATCCGAGGATCGCGGTCCTCGCCTTGAGCGCATGTCGATGGGTGAGATCGCACTGATCACGGTGCCGCGCCCAGTCTGGGCATCGACCACCGTCGCGCAGACCGATCGCAGCGCGACCGTCCGCTTCGTGCCGCTTCGCGTGGCCAGTGCCAATGCAATGCCGGTCAAGGTTCGTCTGCTGAATGCCGCCCGAGTGAACCGGTTGGCTGCGCAGACGCGCACGTGGCTGAACGCCAAGGGTTGGCGCGGACTTGCGATCGGCAATGCAATGGCGACGCGCTCTCGAAGTATCATCCTCTATCCCGCTGACAAACGTGTGATCGCGCAGCGTCTCGCTACCCAGTTCGGCTTCCCGATCGCGCCTCGCGCTTCGGGGGAGCATGTTATCGTGCTTCTCGGCAGCGATGCCGTTCGCAAGCCCGCCCGTCGCTCGGCCTGGGCATGATCGTAATCTTGCTATCGGTTGCGCTGGCAGCGGCCAAGCCCGCGCCGGCGCCAGCCGTCCAAGCGCCGCCCGTCCAACCACTGAGCGAAGCGTCCTACGCCATTCAGGCCGGCCGGCTGGACCAGGCGCGCCTGATGATTGCCAACGCGGTCAAGGCGGGGGCATCGGGAACCGAAGTCGAGAGGCTGCTCGCCGACCTCGCCTATGCGTCCGGCGATTATAAAGGGGCGCTGCCGCGTTACCTTCAGCTCTTGGTCGCTGAACCGAGCAGCGCTGTGATGTACGAGCATGCCGGGATCGCCGCGGTCAAGATCGGGGACCTGGCGCAGGCGGAGAAGCTGCTCGAACGCGCGACCAGCTTCCCGACCGCGAATTGGCGGGCCTGGAATGCGCGCGGGGTCTCCGCCGATTACCGCGGGGCCTGGGCAATTGCCGACCAGTCTTACGACCGAGCGGCGGAACTCGCTCCGGACCGAGCCGAGATTTTGAACAATCACGGCTGGTCGCTGCTTGTGCGCGGCCAGTGGGCGGACGCGCTCGGCAGGATCGAGCGCGCGGCTGCTCTCGATCCCAAGTCGCAGCGCATCGCCGACAATCTCGAGCTCGCTCGAGCGGCTGCCAGCGAAGGCCTTCCGGAGCGCCGTCCCGGCGAAAGCGAGGCCGACTGGGCCGCCAGGCTCAACGACGCCGGAGTCGTCGCCAACCTGCAGGGCAACAATAAGAAGGCGGTAGCTGCCTTCACCCAGGCGATCGAGGCTCGAAGCCAATATTACACGCGCGCCGCGAACAACCTCGCAATGGCAGCGCCGACCAGGTGAATCTCGCGGTCGTTGCGCCGCAGTGGCTGGCGCTGATCCTTTCCCTGCTGCTCGGGGCGGCGGCTGTCGAGGACGCGATCCGGCTACGGATCTCGAACATCACCGTGCTGTTGGTGCTGATCGGTGCAGTGGTTGCCGCTGTTCTCGCCGGGCCCGAATGGCGGCTTTGGCAAAATCTGTCCGTGTTCGTCGGATTGCTGGCCGTCGGAATTCCGATGTTCGCGGCCGGAAAGCTCGGAGGAGGGGACGTCAAGCTGCTCGCGGCGGCCGGTCTCTGGTTCGACTTCGCGGGAGCGCTCTGGATGCTGATCGCGGTGGCCTTGGCCGGCGGCGTGCTCGCCCTGCTGATCCTCGTCCTTCGAACGTTCGGCTGGAGCGAGCGCGTGCGAGAGCGCGTGGTCCTGCTTCGCCCCAAGGGCGGCATTCCCTATGGCGTTGCGATCGCCGCCGGAGCCCTCATCGCAATGGCGATCCAGCGCGTCTGACAAAAGAAAAGGGCCGGGCCCCAAAACCGAGCCCGGCCCTCAATTCTTCAATCGTCGGAGCTAATTAAGCGCCAGCGATTTCTGTGCTGTCGATCTTGACGCCCGGACCCATGGTCGAGCTGACGGCGATCTTCTTTACGTACTTGCCCTTGGCGCCCGACGGCCTCGCCTTGACGATGGCGTCCATGAACGCGGTGAAGTTTTCCTTAAGGTCGCCCTCGGAGAAGCTCGCCTTGCCGATGCCGGCGTGGATGATGCCCGCCTTCTCGACGCGGAACTCGACCTGGCCCGACTTGGCGTCGGTGACGGCCTTGGTGACGTCCATGGTGACGGTGCCGAGCTTCGGGTTCGGCATCAGGCCCTTGGGACCCAGCACCTTACCGAGACGGCCGACAACGCCCATCATGTCCGGCGTCGCGATGACTCGATCGAAGTTGATCTGGCCGCCCTGGATGGTCTCCATCAGGTCCTCGGCTCCGACGACGTCGGCACCAGCCGCGGTCGCCTCGTCGGCCTTCGCCCCCTTGGCGAAAACGGCGACCCGGACGGTCTTGCCCGTGCCCTTCGGGAGATTGACGACGCCGCGGACCATCTGGTCGGCGTGGCGCGGGTCGACGCCGAGGTTGAGGGCGACTTCGACGGTCTCGTCGAACTTCGAGGTTGCATTCTGCTTCACCAGCGCGAGCGCCTCATCGACCGCATAGAACTTCTCGCGGTCGACCGAATTGGCCTGAGCCTTCTGCTTCTTCGTCAGCTTCGTCATGGCTTAGCCCTCCACAACCTGGAGGCCCATCGCGCGAGCGGAGCCTTCGATGATCTTCGTTGCCGCCTCGATGTCGTTGGCGTTGAGGTCCTTCATCTTGACCTCGGCGATCTCCGCAAGCTTCGAGCGCTTGATCGTGCCCGCGCTGACCTTGCCCGGCTCCTTCGAGCCCGACTTGAGATTTGCTGCCTTCTTCAGGAGGAAGCTCGCCGGCGGCGTCTTCGTCGCGAAGGAGAAGCTGCGGTCCGCATAGACGGTGATGACCGTCGGGATCGGAGCGCCCTTCTCGAGCTCCTGAGTGGCGGCGTTGAACGCCTTGCAGAATTCCATGATGTTGACGCCGCGCTGACCCAGCGCCGGACCGATCGGCGGCGAGGGGTTGGCGATGCCCGCAGGCACCTGCAGCTTGATGTAGCCTGTGATCTTCTTTGCCATTTCACTCTCGTTTCAAGTTTAGCGGTCCAGACGGCGAGCCCGAGGCCAGCCTCCCGCAGCGTTTCCAATGTGCTTGGAAGTGGCCGCCCATAGCGGAAGCTTCGCGCAGAGGCAAACATGCCGGCTTTATGATAGAAAGATGAGGGGTGGGGTGATCACGGAGGGCGAGGGCCATGAGAGGGCTTGTTCTTGTCGGTGTCGTTGCATTGCTTGCCGGATCGGCGGTCCAGACGAATGCGCAAAACAGGCTGGTCTGGGGACCGGCTCCGCCATCGCTTCCGAAAGGCGCCAAGCTGGCGGTCGTTTCCGGAGATCCGGCCAAGCCGGGACCGTTCGTAATCCAGCTGCGCTTCCCGCCCGCCTACGTCGTTCCGCCTCACAGCCATCCGAGCGACGAGCATGTGACCGTCCTCGATGGCGCCCTGTCGCTCGGGATGGGCAGCGTGATGGACGGCGAAAGACTAAAGGTCCTCGGCCGCTTCAAATCCGCGATCGCACCCGCGAACATGAGCCATTATTCGTCGACGACGCAGGGCGCTACGGTCCAAATCAGCTCCCAGGGTCCATTCCAGATCAAATATGTGAATCCGGCGGACGACCCGAGAAACGGCGGATAGCGGCCCTTCCGCGCCGAGCTATTACCAAGTCGTTGTTTCGCATCCTCCCGCTCGATCCGCCCGCCTTCCGGCCGAAGAGGGGTCGTTGGCGCGTGCTGGCATGGTCACCGGCGTTGGTCTTTTCGGCCTAACGAGGAGTGACGCGCGACGAACGGCTACCCTAACCAGCCGATGCTATGTCCCGCATCCTTTTGAAGGCCTATGTGTTTGAACCTCGTCGAAGCCAAGCGGAGAACTCAGTGGAATATGTCGATCCCGTCACGCTCGGGAGCTTTATTGCTCTCTTTCTGGGCGTGCTGATGGTGACCGGCGGCCTCTATGCTCGCCGGGGCGGAAGGTTTCAGACGAGGCAAGGGGCAGCCTTGCTTGCAGGCTTCGTCGCGCTGATGGGTGCGACCTTCATGGCCTTTGGATTCATCATTGCCCTGCTGAGGGCCTGATCTGTCGTAAATTGGTAAGTCGATGACGCTTTTCGCATAATCTGCTTTGGCACTCCCAACCAGAATGAACGGCGGAAGCGTCGCGATTTGCGTACGCCTCATCCAACCTCGCGTCAGTAGTCCCGGCGCGAGCGGCGGGGTTCGTTGTCACTCAGCGACGGGGGACGAACCCCGCTACCTCCAAGAGTCGGCCGCTCGCCTTATCCAACGATAAGTTACCAATAGACCCGAAGCGCCGTAGCTGCCTGTCGAGGCTCGCGATCCAAGGAGCGACATGGTTCACGGGCCTCACCTTCGGCGACCTAGCCCGGCTGAAGAAATGGAGCGGCCCGGTCACACCCCAAGGCGGCCGGGTCGCTTCAGAGCTCTGATTATCCGAGTCTTTTACTTGACGCGTTCGACTTGCTCGAACTCCAGCTCGACCGGCGTCGCGCGACCGAAGATGGAGACGCTGACCTTCACCCGGCCACGGTCGAAGTCGAGTTCTTCGACGACGCCGTTGAAGCTTGCGAACGGACCGTCCAGCACCTTCACCGCATCGCCGATCTCGTAGTCGACATTGACCTTCTGCTTCGGCGCGGCGGACGCCGCCTCTTCCTTCGTTGAGAGGATGCGCGCGGCCTCGGCCTCGGTGATCGGCTGGGGCTTTCCGCCCGGGCCGAGGAAGCCGGTGACCTTCGGCGTGTTCTTCACGAGGTGATAGACCTGGTCGTTCATCGCAAGCTTCGCGAGAACGTAGCCGGGGAAGAACTTGCGGTCCGACGTGACCTTCTTGCCACGGCGGATTTCGGTGACCTTCTCGGTCGGGACCTCGACCGCTTCGACCTGGCTTTCGAGGCCGAGGCGTGTCGCTTCGGTGAGGATCGAATCCTTCACCTTGTTCTCGAAGCCCGAATAAGCGTGGATGATGTACCAGCGAGACATAGTTTCTCGGTTTCCCTGTTGCGCGCTAGCCGATCAGGCCGAGCAAGAATTTGACAATCGCGCTGAAGAACGAATCGGTCGCGAAGAAGAAGAGGGCAAGCAAGGCGGTCATGATGAAGACCATGATTGCCGTCCGGAACGTCTCGTTCCAGGTCGGCCAAACGACCTTGGACGCTTCGCTGCGTACCTGCCTGATGAATTCGCCTGGGGAGGTCTTCGCCACCGACTTTGCCTCTTCGAGATAGAAAAAGGCTCCGCGGACCCGGGGGCCGGCGGAGCTGAATGCGACTTAGCGATACCGGCCTGAGTCTTCAAGGCTGGCGGAGTGGAGGATTTGGGAGGGAGAGAGGAACTTCAAACCCACAACCGGCCCAACCGTGCCCCAGGGCGCCCTGTAGAGAGCCTCCTTCCGAAATTGGCTAAGCTTTTCGGCCCGTCGCCCGCTCTTGTAGCTGTGGCTGAGCGCCTCGCTTTTCAGGCTCCCGAACGGCCTCCCAGCGCCGCCATTTGGCGTCGCCGGTGGATCGAAGGTCATATCGAAACCGCGATAGTGATCCTCGTCACGATCGCATCGTCACGCTTCTGCATTACGGACTCTTCCAGACTTGAGCCGCGCCGAGAGCAGATGCCCGACGCGACCGAACGGCTTTTCGATGAAGAGGTAGGACGCCAGCACGACCGGCGGCAGCAGCGCGAGCGCGAGAGGCTCCGCGACATACTGCAACGGGCTGGCGAGAAATGCCTGTTGCCAGAGGTACAGGCTGTACGAGCAGAGGCCGACGGCATTCAGCGGACCGGCTTCGAGGATCTTTACAACGACTGGAAGCTGGCGAGCAGCGAAGAGAATGTACACCACGAGAAGAGGCGTCAGGACCGACAGCTTGAAACCGATGAATGGCACGGCCACGAACACCGCCACGGCGCCGATCCATGCCGCATAGGACGCCAAGGCGGCGATGCGGTCACGGACGCTAGCGTTCGTCGCATAGAGCGCGCCGGCCGCGATGCACGAGAACGATATCCAATTGCTGTGAAACTGATGCGGGACGGCCAGATAGACCGCCAGCAGCGCCGCGATCGACACCGCCAGCCATAGGGCTCGCCGGTGCAAGAGCGTCAGCAGCAGCGGCCACGCGAGGTAGAATTGCTCTTCGACGGCGAGTGACCAGGTGTGCGCGACCCACCACTGGCAGTCGGTCAGTCCGGTGTTGCATGTGAAAAACGCGGAGTTCGCGACCGTGGACGGCTCGAAGGCGATGATCCCGAAGGCCATCATCAAGAACAGCGCCGCGTAATAGGCGAAGAGCGGCGGCAGGATGCGGAAGAAGCGCCGCGCATAGAAGGCCGGGATCGAGATGCGTCCTTCGCGCTCCTCCTCGCGAATCAGCAGCGTCGTGATGATATAACCGCTGATGACGAAAAAGAGCTGGACGCCCATCTCAGCGAGCGGTTCGGCCAGTCGCTGGAGAGGTCCAGGTGGTGCGAAGCGATAGGCGAAGGAATGCGCCGCCACGACACACAGGACGGCAACACCGCGATAGCCGTCAATCAATCGATCACGCATACTGGATTGCCTCTGACGGTTAGCAATCCATAGCAGCGTCGCAGATTAACGAGAAGCTACGTGGCTTCGGTCAATTCAAAGATGAGACAGGCCGTTCTGAAACCGCCAGCAAGAGCGATCGGGATCAGCCCCGTGCCGCGTTCCCCACGCGATTTTGTCGTCCCGTTGATCCTCGTTAGCGTCCTCGCTCGCGAGCGCCTCTGCGGTTATTTCCGGTTCGTCCGGGTGCCGCAGAAGGTCGGCACGAGGGGGAGAGGTCGCCCGCGCTTTTCGGACGAATGGCGCAAATCCGCCGCTTTTAGAAAGGGGTTGGCAGGAGTGGAGGGACTCGAACCCACGGCCCTCGGTTTTGGAGACCGATGCTCTACCAACTGAGCTACACTCCTGCGGCCGGGCTGCGACTTATGCGGCGAACGGCAGACGCGCAAGGGCGCTATTTCAATCGATGATC
>DASSFK010000320.1:0-7720 GCA_035694565.1 Sphingomicrobium sp. | reverse complement strand
TGTGAAACGGTCGCCGTAGCTGTCGGTCACTTCGCGAAGCCGCTCGAGGAATTTCACGATGTCGGGGTGCGACTGGTTGTAGATGTGCTGCTGGAAATCGAACGACCGGGTGCGCTTTCCACCATCCGGTGCCGGCGGATTGTCGCGCAACTGCGGGTCGTGCATCGCAAAGTTGATCGCATCGATGCGGAAGCCGTCGACGCCGCGATCCAGCCAGAATCGCGCCACGTCCAGAAGCGCATCCTGAACCACAGGATTGTGCAGATTGAGGTCCGGCTGATCGCGCAGGAAATTGTGCAGATAATATTGGCCGCGCCGTGCATCCCAGGTCCAAGCGGGGCCGCCGAAGACTGACTGCCAATTGTTCGGGGGCGTGCCGTCCGGCTTGCCGTCCGCCCAGACGTACCAGTCAGACTTCGAACCACCGCGAGCGGAGCGGCTTTCCTGAAACCACGCATGTTGGTCGGACGTGTGCGAATAGACCTGGTCGATGATGACCTTCAGCCCGAGCGAATGCGCGCGCTCAACCAGAGCATCGAAATCCTCGAGCGTTCCGAACACCGGATCGACGCCACAATAGTCTGCGACGTCATAGCCGAAGTCGCGCATCGGCGAGGTGAAGAAGGGAGACAGCCAAATTCCATCGACGCCGAGATCGCCGACGTAGTCGAGCTTCGCCGTGATGCCCGGAAGATCGCCGATGCCGTCGCCGTTCGAGTCCGCGAAGCTGCGCGGATAGATCTGATAGATCGCCGCGCCGCGCCACCAGGGCCTCGGTGCTGTGACGGCCTGTTGGGTACGCGCTTCGTCAGCGAGCATTGCACACCGCATAGCCGAGCGCTGGAAGACTGACGCGAACGCTACCCGGCGCGGACGCGTTCGCGGCGCACGTTCCTGCAAGCGTTTCGAAGTTTGCCGAGTTGGCCTCGACCGCGACATTCTGTTCGATCGGGTCCGTCGACGTATTGAACAGCAATAGGATCTCCCGCCCGGTCGCCGGGTCGAAGCGCGAGACCGCGAACAATCCCGGCTTGTCCTGCGCATAACGCACGACCTGCCGACCGCGAGTCAAAGCGGCATGGCCCGTGCGGATTGCGGCAAGCGTCGCAATCTCCCGGTAAAGCGGGTGATTGGTGTCGAAGTTCGACTGCGCGGTGGTCGCCTCACTGCCAAGCAACTTGTCTTCATTGTAGGTCGCGACCTTGGACTCGAACATGTCCTGACGCGCGTCCTGGTCGCCGCCCTTGCCGACGAACCCCTGCTCGTCGCCCGAATAGATCGTCGGAACGCCGCGCAGCGTCAGCATCATTGCGTGACCGAGCATGTCGCGCTTCAGCAGCTCGGCATCGCCGCCCTTGAATCCGAACATCTTGAGCAATGCCGGAAACCGACCCGCATCGTGGTTGCCAAGGAAGGTCGGATTGCGACGCGCCCCGTCAGCGCCGCCCTCGTAAAGCGGGTCGGCCCGAAACAGCCTGGCAAGCTCGTCCGTTCCGGCCTTGCCGGCGACGGTGTCCACGACCGCTCGCGTGAACGAGAAATCGAGGACGTTCGGAAGCTTGTCGACGCGCGTGTTGACGGCGGTGTGCGCCGGATCCATCTCGCTCGTCGCCACTTCGCCGAAAATATGGAAATTCGGAATGCCGCGCGCTTTTGCTCGCGCCAGCATGGCGGGAACGAACTTCCGCCAGAATTCGGCATTGACGTGCTGCGCCGTGTCGATTCGAAAACCGTCGACACCATAATTGTCGATCCACGATCCGTAGACCTCGATCATTCCTTCGATGACGCGCGGGTGCTCGGTGTAAATGTCGTCGAGTCCGAAGAAGTCGCCCATCGTGCTGGACTCGCCCCTGAAGGTCGAGTTGCCGCGGTTGTGATAATAGATCGGATCGTTCAGCCAGGCCGGGACCTTCACATTCCGCTCGGCCGCCGGAACGCTGACCGTATAGGCGTAATTCGGATCCTTCAACGCGTCGAAGTTGGTACCATCGAAGCCGGGATTGATTGCAGTCCCGCTCACTCCGCCGCGGCGTTGGTAGGGAAAGTCGGCGATGCTTCGATACGGGCATTCGACTCCGCTCCTGCATCCTTCGAGTTGAATGACGTCAGCCGTGTGATTGGCGACGATGTCCATGTAGAATTTCATGCCTCGAGCATGGACCGCGTCGACCAGCGCCTTGAAATCGGCGTTGGTGCCGAGGTGCGAATCGACCTTGGTGAAATCCGTGATCCAATAGCCGTGATAGCCGGCGCTCTCCTGGCCGGGCGCACCCTGCACGGCCTTGTTCTGGAAAACCGGCGCGACCCAGACGGCCGTCGCTCCGAGGCCCTGGATGTAGTCGAGCCGCTTGATCAGGCCCTTGAGGTCCCCGCCGTGGAAGAAGCCCTTGTTTGTCGCGTCGAAGCCCGTCCGCAGACGGTCGCCTTTGATTCCTCCCTTGTCGTTCGACGTGTCGCCATTCTCGAACCGATCGGGAAGCAGGAAGTAGATGACTTCATCCTCCGGAAGACGAGAGCGATAATCCGGCGCCACCGATTGGGTGGAGGTCAACAAGGCAAGAGCCGCGACAATACTCATTACGCGTGGGCCACTTCCTGTTTCATGGGTGCAAATTTAGCGACGAAGGCGCCGTGATCCGGCATCCGCCTGACCTGCTCCAGATGGGTGCGCTCAAGCCCGTCGAGGAATTCCTTGAGCCGCTGCTGTGGCAACTGGTCCGCGATCGGATGGTAGGTTTCCGGAAGAATGTCCTGTCCGATCATCACATGGATCCATGCACGCGTGTCGAACAACTCGTCAAAGCTCGGGACGACGCGTCCCGTTGAGCGAAACAGGTCGATCTTGTGCTGCAGGGGCTCGGGAACCTGCATCACCCGCAGCCCGTCCCAGAACGCGTCGCCTTCACGCTGGTTGGCGTGATAGTGGAGGATGATGAAGTCGCGGATGCGCTCCATTTCGAACGCCGCCCGCGCATTATAGTCGTCGCGCGTGGCGTCGGTGATCTCTCCAGCAGGAAGAAGCTCGATCAATCGTGTGATCGCGGTCTGGATCAAATGAATGCTGGTCGATTCGAGCGGTTCGATGAAGCCGGAGGAAAGGCCGATTGCGACGACGTTCCGAACCCAGGTCTTGCTTCGGCGACCCGTCTTGAAGCGGATCGTGCGGGGTTCGGCCATCGCCTCGCCGTCGAGGTTGGCGAGCAGGGTCGAGGCCGCTTCGTCTTCGCTAATGTGGTTCGAGTTGAATACGTATCCGTTGCCAATCCGGTGCTGCAGCGGGATCCGCCATTGCCATCCCGCTTTGCGAGCAATGGAGCGCGTAAGGGGGGTCAAGGGTTCGACCCGAGAGCATGGCACGGCAATCGCCCGGTCGCACTGTAGCCAGTGCGTCCAATCCTCGAAACCGGCCTCGAGCTCCTGCTCGATCAGCAGACCTCGAAAGCCGGAGCAGTCGATGAACAGATCACCCGAGATACGGGCGCCGTTGGCAAGGACGACCGCGGAGACATCGCCATTGTGCTGGTCGCGCTCGACGGCAACGATCTTGCCCTCCTGACGAACGACGCCCAGCTTCTCTGCAAAGCCGCGCAAGAACTTCGCATAGAGGCTCGCGTCGAAGTGGAATGCGTAGGGCAAGGGCGGCAGCGGACTATTCGCCGGCGGACTGAGATGGTCGAAGCGGTTGGCTGCGATCGCAAGTGTGTGAAGCACATAATGGCCAAGCGGCTTGGAAATCCCGAGCTTCAGTCCCCGCAACCAATAGTGATGGAACGGAACGACGCCCAGGGCGCTGCCGACAAGCCCGAATGCATGGACATATCCCTGGTCGGGCCGCCCCCATCCCTCGAATGCAATCCCGAGCTTGTAGGTGCCTCCCGTCGCGGCGAGGAATTCCGCCTCGTCGATGCCGAGGGAATCGTTGAACATCTTGATCGAAGGGATCGTCGCTTCGCCGACGCCGACGATTCCGATCTCGTCGGACTCCACGAGCACGACGTCCATCTTGGGCACGCAGAATCGTCCGAGCGCCGCAGCCGTCATCCAGCCCGCTGTGCCTCCCCCGACGACGACGATCCTGCGCTGACCTAACTCACTCATGTGGGTCTTCCGTCGGGAGTGCACCCGGCGACGCCGAAGCGCCGCCGGGGTGTCGCTCGAATCAACCGCGTTCCGGTGCCGGCGGAGGCGGCGGAGGCGGCGGCGGCGGCGCGGGGCAAGCCTCAGTCGCCAGGATCACCGCTCCATCCGCACAGGTTTGCGTCGCCGGAGGCGGCGGTGGCGGGGGCGGCGGCGGTGGAGGAGGCGGGGCCGGCGGAGCGGCGCCGAACTTGTAGGTCGCCCCGAGCATCCAGCGGCGGCCGAATGTCTGGTAGTCGATGACCCGCAGGTTGTTGCCCGAACCGTCTTCGGTGACGAACGGCTCGTCGGTCAGGTTAAGCCCCTGAAGATAGACCGACAGGCCGCGAAGTGCGCTGCTCGGCTGGAACTCGTAGCCGACCTGACCATCGACGATCGTTTGGGGCAGCGCGCGCCGCAAGGTGCGGTTGGCGCCGAAGCCCGACACTTCGCCGATGAAGCTTGTCCGGTAACGCAGGCTGCCGCGTGCCGAGAAGCCCCACTTTTCGAAGTAGAGGGTGCCATTCGTGACCCATTTCGAATAGCCGGGAAGGTCCGTCGCCGGGCCATTCTCGTACGGATGGACCTTGGACTTCGTGTACGAAGCGCTACCGGTGAAGCCGAGCCCATCGAGGGCATGGATGAAGTCGCCGAACGGAATGGTCGTTCCGAACTCGATGCCGTACATCTTGCCGCCCTTCACGTTGTACGGCGCGGAAATCTCACCGTTCGTGATACCTTCGGTCGGCAAGAAGTTGGGCAGGCTCGGATCGGTCGACTGCCACGGAACGCCGGGCGAGAAGCTCGGCAACGGGAAGTTCGAATAGTCGAACGGCTGCGGAATCAGGTTCTGATCGACCACGAAGGTGTCGAAATATTTGTAGAAGAGCTGCGCCGCGAGATAGCCCTTCACGCCCCAATACTTTTCGAAGCTGAGGTCGGCCGCGTTGGCGCGGAACGGCCGCAGTTCCGGGTTGCCGCTGTCGCCGCTGACAAAATTGGCATTCACCCCCGGCGATGGGGAGAAGACGGTCACGCCGTAACGGAATGCCGCGCGCATGTCGTCCATGCGCGGGCGCATGACCTCGCGAGCGAGACCGAGGCGGACGACAAAGTCGCTCGGGAAACGAGCCGAGAGGTTGAGGCTCGGCATCACGTCCCAATATTTGGCGCCGTCCTCGATCGGGGTCAGCGTGCCGGTCGTGCGGTCGGCGGTGAAGCCGGAGCTGCTCTGGTCGGTATGAACAGCCTGGATGCCGATGTTGCCGGTCAGGTGCGCCGAACCGAGCTCCGCGTCGATATCCGCCTGAGCGTAGAAGGTGCCCAGGTCCTCGCTGATCGTATAGGCCTTGACCGCCACGTCCAGGGCGGTGTTCGGGACGAGCGTGTAGATCCCGGCATCCAGCAACGCGTTCGGATCGTAGGACAGGCTGCGTCCGAGCCCGAGCCAGTTCAGATTTACCGGATCAAGCATCAGCTCGTCCGGCAAACGGATCTGGGTGGCGGTGGGATCGGCGAAGCGAACGAAGAATTCGTCCGGCGTCAGCGACTTGTCATGATTGGTCCAATTGCCGCCGATCCGGAACTTCGAGAGGAAGCCGCTGTCAAAGTCCTTTGAGACCTGGGCCTGGTACTGCCAGATCCGGTCATGCACGATGCGGTTGTTGTAATAGCCCGGTCCGCCCCAGCCGCGCGGATCGGTGATGAAGACCAGATCCGGGTCCGAATAGTCGAATCCGGGATCGAAGGTCGTCCCGTGGGTCGTCGTCTCGAACCCGAAAACGTCGCGCGGTCCTGAGCCGAGCGAACCAAGACCCGCGTAGGTTTCAAAGATCAGCTCGTTGCGGTCGGTCTTCGAATAGCTGACGTCGGCAAACCCATGCCAGCCGTTGTCGCTGTCGAAGCGGTTGTTCCACCCGAACGCGTAGAGCTTGGCGTGGCGCGGCTGTGCAACGTTACGAACGACCGGGTTCATGTTGTTGAACGTGCCGGACGTGATCACACCGTCAGATGCGGTGAAGCCGGGCTGGAGCGTTTCGCCCTGCCCGCCCCACCACAGCGGAATCTCGATTCCGCGCTTGATCTGGTCGTCCTTGAAGTTCGAATAGAAGCCGTCGAGGGTTGACGTGAAATTGTCGGTCGGCTTGACCTCGATGGTGCCCGCAAGGCCGAGACGCTTCAGCTCTGTCGAGGTCGAATAAGGCTTTGCTCCGCCGATGACGACATTGCCTCCGCCGGCGTCGGCATAACCCCAGGAGTTGAACTCCTGAACCTCATAAGGTTCATCGGCCCAGCTGCCGGCGAGCGAGATGCCGACCGTTCCGTCGGCGAACTGATCAATGTAGGCAGCGTTCAGGCGGTAGCCGTACTTGTTGACTTCGGGATTCAGCCTGCCGAGGTCCGGATAGACGGCTCGGCCGCCGACCGAGATGACCTGCTTTCCGAACTCGAGCGGACGAATGGTGCGCAGGTCGACCGTGCCGGCGATACCCTGGCCGACGATCGACGCCATCGGCGTCTTGTAGATATTGACCTGGCTGATGATCTCAGAGGGATATTGGTCGTATTCGACGGCTCGGTTGTCGCCCGTCGAGGTCTGTTCACGCCCATTGAGCAAAGTCGTCGAATAGTCCGGGCCGAAACCGCGGATTGAAACGACGTTCGCCCTGCCGTTGAGGACTTGCGACGTAATGCCCGGCAGACGTGCAATGGCTTCGCCGATCGACGCGTCAGGAAGCTTGCCGATATCTTCGGAACTGACCGACTCAACGATCTGATCGGCTCTCTTCTTCGTATTGATCGCGCTCTGCAGAGACGCTCTGAAACCGGTGACGACGATCGCGCTTTCCTTCGGCGTCGCTTCATCCTGCGCCGCGTCAGTCGTCGGTTCGGGGGTCGCCGCTGGAGGGTTCGGATCCACCGGCGGCGCCTGGGTGTCCTGCGCCCAAGCCGTGCTGCTGGCAGCGGCCAGAGCGATCCCGAACGCAATCGGGCTCACCGCTGCGGCCAGCCGCGAACGCGAAGTCAACTTTGTCATTGATGCTCCCCTGTCACGCACCCGGCCGCACAAATGCCCCAATGCGGCGCGGGCACCTCTCTCCTCGATGAGAGTAGGAATATCAGGGTGTCATCGAAGCGTAATGGGGCGAGGCGGCTATACATACGTATTCAGCCCGCCTAATCTTGGTCCGGGGAGACGATGCAGAGGCGGCCGACGTCTTTCGATATTGCTGCTTTGGCTGGCGTTTCGCAGCCGACCGTGTCCCGTGCGCTCAACAATAGTCCGTCGGTCAGCGCCGAAACGCGGGCCCGGGTCCTAGCCGCCGCCGAACAGCTCCACTACAAGGTCGACAAGAATGCGTCGGGCCTGCGCAGGAGCCGATCGCGGACCCTCGCCCTATTGTTCGAAGAAGCGACGGCCGACGTCAGCCTGATCAATCCATTCTATTTGTCGATGCTTGGCGCGATGGTCCGCAAATGTGCCGATACCGGGTACGACCTGCTGATCTCGTTCCAGCAGCTGTCGTCGGACTGGCACGTCGATTACGCCGACACGCACAAGGCCGACGGGATCATCCTCCTTGGTTACGGCGACTTCTTT
>DASSFK010000319.1:0-5413 GCA_035694565.1 Sphingomicrobium sp. | reverse complement strand
CCCGGCGCAGAACAACATCGTTCGCGTCCTCGAAGCGCTCGGCCAGCATCCGGACGGGTTTACCGACGGGTTCGACCGCAACGTCTCGGTCACTCCGGGCCGCGGCTACGACGGCAAGACCAAGGACGGCGGCATCTCGCTCGAGGGCAATTTCGACTTCGGCTGGGCCGAGCTGACCTCGATCACCGGCTGGCGCTCGTACAAGGCCGATCAGGGCGGCGACGTGGACTATGGCACGGTCGACATTCTTTACCGACCGGATGACGGCACTTCGTCGCGCAAGTTCGAGACGTTCAGCCAGGAGCTCCGGCTCAACGGCAACGCATTCAACGACAAGCTCGACTGGCTGGTCGGCGCTTACTACGCCAATGAAGACCTGACGCTGAAAGACCAGCTGCGCTTTGGCAATCAGTACGGCCGCTTCGCGACTTGCCGACTGGTGACGGGCAGCGCGCTTGCACCGCTGTTCAACCCGGCAGCTGCCGGCTGTCTTGCCCTTCGTCCACCGGCGTTCGGCGCGGCCAGCCCGCTTATCTACGCGGCGATCGATCGCCTCGATGGGATGAGCGATGTCGGCTCGACGGGTGACACCTACAGGCAGAACAGCAAGAACTGGGCACTGTTCACCCACAACATCTTCCACGTCACCGATCAGTTCGATGTGACCGTCGGCCTTCGCTACACCCATGAGAAAAAGGACTTCGACGCGACCTTCGGAAACGACAATACGGCCTGCACTCTCAATCAGGCGTCGCTGCTTCCGCTGATCGGAAACGCGGCTTTGTCGCCGGTCATCCAGGGCATCCTCGGCCTCAGCTGCCAGGGCAACAGCACGGCCGAGCTCAATGGCGTCTCGATCGAGGACAAGAGGTCCGAGCACAAGCTGACCGGAACCGGCGTCCTTTCCTACAAGCCGAACGACGACATCCTGATCTACGGCAGCTATTCGCGCGGCTACAAGGCGGGCGGCTTCAACCTTGACCGCTCGGCGCTGAAAATCCCGATCTTCACCTTCGCATCGCAGGGTGGCGCTCAAGCGCTCGTTTCGAGGCTCCAGTTCGACCCGGAAACCGTCGACGCGTTCGAGATCGGCGGCAAGTATTCGGCTGGCGGAATTCTCTTCAACGTCGCGGTGTTCCGTCAGAATTTCGAGAACTTCCAGCTCAACACGTTCGACGGCACGGTCTTCATCGTCCAGAACATCAACGGCTGCGACACTGATCTTGGCGGAGCGGATGCGGACCAGTCGAAGTTCCCGACCGCCGACAATTTCAACCCGGCCGCAGCCCTGACCGGAGCCTGCGACTCCGGTGATGTGGGCTGGGGCGTGCGGTCGCAGGGCGTCGAGCTCGAGGCTTCGGCCCGGGTCACGCCCGACCTGCACCTCAACGCAGGTTTCACCTACGCCAACACCAAGTATCGCGGTGACCTGGTTGGCACTGACGATGGTGCACCGCTGAACCAGGCGCTCCGCCGCCTGCCGGGCCGCAGGGTGTCCAACGCTCCGTCGACCGTCGTAACCGGGTCCGCATCATGGACGCCGCCGATCGGTGGTGGCGGAATCCATGGGCTGTTCTACCTCGATGCCCGCTACAGCAGCGGCTACAACACCGGCTCCGACCTGTTCCCGCAAAAGACTCAGGACAGCTTCACGGTCGTCAACGGCCGCCTAGGAATTACCGGTCCGGACGAACGGTGGGCCGTCGAGCTCTGGGCGCAGAATCTGCTCGACAAGAACTATCAGCAGGTGGCGTTCAACTCGCCGTTCCAGGAAGGCGCCGCGGGCGCTCCGTTCACCGACCCGCAGTTCCCGGGCGGACGCCAGATCTTCTCGTCCTTCCTTGCGGAACCGCGGACCTACGGCCTGACGCTCCGTGCCCGCTTCTCGGCGCCTCGGTCGGCTCCGGTCGAAGCCGCTCCGCCTCCGCCTCCGCCGCCGCCCCCGCCGGCGACTCAGACCTGCGCGGACGGATCGGTGATCCTGGCGACCGAAGCCTGCCCGGCTCCGCCGCCGCCTCCGCCTCCGCCGCCACCGGCGCCAGAGCGCGGCTGACGCATTCATGTTAAAAGGGGAGAGGGCCCGCTGGAAACGGCGGGCCCTTTTTTATGCCGCAGCCGCGGCTTCGCTCGATTCCCTTGCGGCTGCCAGCAAGGCCGCGCGAAGCGGCTCCACCTCGTCGGCTTCCAGCTTCCGACCGTCTGGACGCGTCAGATAGAAGACGTCGACGGCTCGCTCGCCATAGGTTGCAATGTGCGCCGAATGGAGTTCGTGGCCGCACTCGTGAATTGCACGGGCAAGCCCCGCGAGAAGCGCCGGGCGGTCGCGGGCGTTGACTTCGACGACCGTCGTCCGGGTTGATGCCCGGTCCGCAATTGCCACCGACGGAGCCACTCGGAACGCTGCCGTTCGTCCCGGTGCGGGCGCTCGGGGTAATGACGGTGCCTGAGCGGCCGTCAGCGCATTCTCGACCGACCGGACGAGGCGGTTTTTCAGACGCCGGTCCGAATAGGCGCGCCCCTGCCCGTCCTTCACAAGCAGATTGTCGAGCGCCATCCCGTCCCGCGTCGTGTGAATTCGGGCATCGATGATGTTCGCGCCGGCAGCCGCCAGTCCGGCGCAGATTCGGTAGAACAATCCTTCCCGGTCGGGGGTGAACACGCTGACCCGGGTCGATCCGCTATCGGCATCGTCCTCGGCAACGACGTTCGGCACGGCATCGCCGATATGGGCTTCGGCAGCCGCGACCTGTCGGGCATTTGCGAGTTGCCATTCGGGCGGCTCGGCAAGCCAGTAGCTGTCCGGCAGACGCTTCGCATGAGCGCGGACCGCGCTGGCCTTCCAGCCGAGCGCCTTGGCGAGGTTCTGCTGACGTTCTTCCACGAGCTCGGTGCGTCCTCGCTGCTTGTGCCCGAGGCGAAGCCGCTCCTCGGCGGCTTCGAACAAGGTTCGCAGAAGCACGCGCTTCCACTCGTTCCAGACCCCCGGTCCGACCGCGCGAATATCGACGACGGTCAGGATGAGCAGGAAGCGCAACCGCTCGGGGCTTTGCACCTGGCGGATGAAGTCCTCGACCGTCTTCGGATCGGCAAGGTCCCGCTTGAACGCCGTCGCGGACATCAGGAGATGGTGCCGGACCAGCCAGGACACCGTCTCCGTCTCGGCCGGATCGAGACCGAAGCGAGGGCCAAGCTTCAGCGCAATTTCGGCGCCGATCTCGCTGTGGTCTCCGCCGCGACCCTTGGCGATGTCGTGCAGCAGAACCGCGACATAAAGCGTTCGCCGTGACCCGATTTGCTTGAACAACGCCGTCGAAAGCGGGTGGTCCTGCTTGAGCTCGCCACGCTCGATCGCGGCCAGCAGGCCGATCGCGCGGATCGAATGCTCGTCGACCGTATAGTGGTGATACATGTCGAACTGCATCTGAGCGACGACCCGGCCGAAGTCCGGAACGAAGCGACCGAACACGCCGGCCTCGTTCATCCAGCGAAGCACAAGCTCGGGGGAGTTCACGCAGGTCAGCGTTTCGAGGAACAGCTGATTGGCGCGCGGCGCCTTTCGCACCCCTTCGTCGATGAGCTTCGCGTCGCGCGCGGCGGCGCGCATCGCGGTCGGATGAATCTCGAGACCCTCGCGCGCCGCCAGGGTGAACATCTCGAGCAGGCGGCAGGGGTCTTCCTCGAAGAATTTGTCGTCGGGGATCGAAAGCCGTCCGCGATCGAGGACGAACCCGGACAGGCGCTTGGGGCGGCGACGGATCGTCGGAAGCGCAAAGCGGAAGCCCTTCTTGCCCAGCTGCTCATCGAGCTGCGCGAGGAAGATGCCGGTGAGGTCGCCGACCGTTTTGGCGTTGAGGAAATAGAATTGCATGAACCGCTCGACCGCGGATTTCCCGGGCCGGTCGGCATAGCGCATGATCTCCGCGATCTGCTTCTGGTGGTCGAAGCCAAGCCGCTCCTCTGCGCGTCCGGCGGCCATGTGCAAATGACATCGGACTGCCCAGAAGAAGCGCTCCGCGCGCTCAAACTTCTTGAATTCGGCGGCGGTGAACAAGCCGACTCGGACGAGGTCCGACGGCTCCTCCACGCCATGAACATATTTGCCGATCCAGTAGAGGGTGTGGAGGTCGCGAAGCCCGCCCTTGCCATCCTTCACATTGGGTTCGACGACGTAGCGCGTGTCGCCCATCCGGTGGTGGCGCTCGTCCCGTTCCGCAAGCTTGGCGGCGACGAACTCGGCTGCGGTTCCGGTCACGATCTTCGCCCGGAACCGCTTCATCGCCTGGTCGAAGATCGAATGTTCGCCCCAGATCAGCCGCGCTTCGAGAAAGGCCGTGCGCACCGTCATGTCGGATTTGGCGAGCGCCAGGAGCTCGGCGATCGAGCGGCTCGAATTTCCGACCTTCAGCTTCAGGTCCCACAGCAGGTGGAGGACTGCCTGGATCACGGCTTCCTGCCTCGGCGACGGCTTGGCCGAAGTCAGGAACATGAGGTCGAGGTCGCTGAACGGCGCCATCTCACCGCGACCTGTGCCCCCGAGACCGACGATCGCCATCGGTTCGGAAAGATGCGCACCGGTCACGAAATCAAAGGTCAGCCGGACGAGCTGGTCATGAAGATAGGCGGTCGCTCTTGCAGCAGCGCGGCCTCGGTCCGGGTCGATCGCGAGCCTTCGCCCGACTTCCGCCCTGCCCTGCTCCAGCGCACCCCGCAGGATCTTCGTCGCAAATCCGTTGCGGTCGGGCCCCGCCGGGATCGCCGCGAGCGCATCGGCGATGCCCCGCCGGTCGACGATCGCGCGCCGGTCCGGGACATTGTCGAACTTCGAGGAGGTCATTTGCCGCGCTCGGCTGCCACTCGTTTCAAGGCGTACAACGCTTCGAGCGCTTCGCGGGGGCTCAGCCTGTCGGGGTCAACGGATTCCAGCGCGGTTGCGAGCGGGTCGGCCACATGCTCCGGCTCCGCCGTCGCCGCGAACAATGGCAAGTCGTCGAGCCCGGCAGCAATGCCACCGGTCGCGTCTCGTCCGGCTTCGAGCTTCGAGAGCACCGATTTGGCGCGCGCCACGACCTTTTGCGGAAGCCCTGCGAGCTTCGCGACCGCGATTCCGTAGCTGCGGTCGGCGGCGCCGTCCGCGACCTCGTGCAGAAGGACGAGGTCGCCCTTCCACTCGCGCGCCCGGACGTGATGCAGCGACAGGCAGTCGAGGCGGCCCGCGAGGCGCGTCAGCTCGTGATAATGGGTCGCGAAGACGGTGCGGCACTTTACCTGATCGTGCATCGCCTCGACCACCGCCCAGGCGATGGCAAGGCCGTCATAGGTCGACGTGCCCCGGCCGATCTCGTCGAGGATGACGAGACTCTGCGCGGTGGCCTGCGACAGGATGGCGGCGGTCTCGACCATCTCGACCATGAAG
>DASSFK010000318.1:0-4827 GCA_035694565.1 Sphingomicrobium sp. | reverse complement strand
AGCCAGCTGGAAAAATCGTTTCTATTCAACTGCGATTCGGCTGCAGGGGCATCCACGCGCTCGGCCTAGCACGGCAGTTGCACGAAAAACACAGTCGCTGAAGCCAATTTGCCTCTTTTTCAGGCAGCCGCGCGCGCGAGCCAGGGCGAGTAGAACTCGCGAAGCATCGAAACGACCAGTCGCGGGTCGTCCTGCTGGTTTACCGTGTTGCGAAGCTCGGCCGATCCCGGCAGCCCCTTCGTGTACCATCCGATGTGCTTGCGAGCGAGGTTCACGCCGGTGTGGGTGCCGTACAGCGACAGCATGTCGTCATACTGCTCGAGCATGGTCGATAGTTGCTCATCGAGTTCGGGATCGGGCTTGGTCCCTCCCCCGCCGAGATCCGCCATCGCCTGACCGAGCAGCCACGGCCTACCGTAGGCCCCGCGACCGATCATGACGCCATCGGCGCCTGACTGACGGAGAGCTTCACGGGCATCGTCAAGTGAGCAAATGTCCCCATTGGCAATCACCGGCACAGACACGGCGTCCTTGACGCTTCGAATGAAGGCCCAGTCGGCGCTGCCCTTGTACATCTGGCAGCGCGTACGGCCGTGGACCGTGATCATCTTGATGCCGAGGTCCGCGGCAATTCGCGCCAGCTCAGGAGCGTTGAGGCTCGAATGGTCCCAGCCCATGCGCATCTTGAGCGTCACGGGGACCCTGACGGCCTTCACCGTTGCGTCGATCAGCGCGGCAGCCAACGGCAGGTCGCGCATCAGCGCGGAGCCGGCATCGCCGTTCACCACCTTCCTGACAGGGCAACCCATATTGATGTCGATGATCGCCGCGCCGCGCTGCTCGTTGAGCCTGGCGGCTTCGGCCATGACGTCCGGTTCGCACCCTGCCAGCTGGACCGAAACCGGCTCCTCCGAGGGATCCCACAGCGCCTTTTGAAGGGACTGCCGGGTCTCACGGATCATTGCCTGGCTGGCGATCATCTCGCTGACCGTCAGTCCGGCGCCGAAGCGTTTCACAACCTTGCGGAACGGGAGGTCGGTGACGCCGGTCATCGGCGCCAGAATCACTGGCGACGCGATCTGGACTGGGCCGATCGATATGGGCTTCAGCTCGGTCATGAGTTCGGCGCATGTAGGGGAACCGCCCTTGGCGGACAAGGCAAGTCGCCGTAAGGCCGCCGCTACATGACCGTAACCGCTCTCATCGTGGCCGCCGGCAAAGGCGAACGCCTGGGCGGCGACATCCCGAAGCAATACCGCCCGATTGGCGGAAAGCCCGTCCTGCGCTGGGCCGTCGAGGCCTTGGCGCAGCACCCCTCGATCAATCGGGTTCGAGTGGTGATCGGCGCTGGGCAGGACGAATTGGCAAGGAGTGCGCTTGGCGGCCTCCCCGTCGGCGACTTGATTACGGGTGGGGTCGAGCGGTCGGACAGCGTGCTCAACGGCCTCCGGGAGATCGACGGTGGCGCGGTGCTTGTCCATGACGCTGCTCGCCCTTTCTGCCCCCCTGTCGTCGTGGATCGCTTGCTGGAAGCGCTGGAGGATGCGGACGGAGCGGTTCCGGTGCTGCCGGTGGCGGACACGCTAGCGTCGGGCGAACGGGTCCTCGAAAGCTCGGTGGACCGCAGTAACCTGCTCCGGCTGCAAACGCCCCAGGCCTTTCACGCGGAAGACCTGCTTTATGCCTACGAAGAAGCTGGCCTGGCTTCGGCAACGGACGAATCGACCGTGATGCTTTCCGCTGGTCTCAAGGTAGCTACGGTCGAAGGCGATCCGATGCTCGAAAAGCTGACCACCGCGGCCGATTGGGAACGCGCGGAAGCGATCCTCGCCTCCCGACTGGTATCCCGCACCGGCATGGGCTTCGACGTCCATGGCTTTGCCGGTGAAGGACCGATCATGATCGGGGGCATTGCCGTCCCCTATTCCCGCGGCCTTGCTGGGCACAGCGATGCCGACGTCGCCCTTCATGCAATCACGGACGCCCTTCTTGGTGCCGCTGGCCTTGGGGACATCGGCGAGCATTTTCCTCCCTCGGATCCACAGTGGAAGGGCGCCTCATCCGACCTTTTCCTAAGCCACGCTGCCGAGCTGGTTCGTCGTAAAGGGGGGACGATCGACCATGTTGACGTAACCATCATCGCGGAGGAGCCGAAAATCGGGCCTCACCGCGCCGCGATCCGGACCCGGATTGCCGAGATACTTCAGCTGTCGACCGGCCAGGTAAGCGTGAAGGCGACAACGACCGAAGGCCTCGGCTTCACCGGGCGCCGCGAAGGCATGGCCGCCCAGGCAGTGGCCAGCATTCGAATGGCGCTCTGATGGTCAGGCATGATGAAACCGGGGGCCGACGCATGAACTGCACACTCAGATTAGGAGCGGCGCTGGCGGCGCTGGCTCTTCCGGCCAATGCCTTTGCGGCTGAGCCCGCGTGCCTCACCGAGCAGGAAGCCGTAGCTTTCTTCAGCTACGCCCTGCCGGAGATGCTGAATACGGTTTCAAGCAGGTGCGAGAAGGCGCTTCCCTCCACTTCCTATTTGTCGACGCATTCGAAAGCACTGGTCGCAAGTTACCGGACCACATCAGCCTCCGTATGGCCTCAAGCCAAAGTGGCTTTCTTCAAGCTTGGGGGGGACGAGAATTCAGATGGCGCGAAGATCCTCCGCGCCATGCCGGATGAGACCTTGAAGTCAGTGGTTGGGACTGCATTCAACGTGGTCGTCGGAAAGGACATCAAGGAAGCGGACTGCCCCAAAATCGATTCCCTCGTGGCGGCTCTGGCGCCATTACCCATTTCGAACGTTGCAACCATTCTAGTGAGCCTCGGAGGCCTGGTAGAGTCCGGGAAGGACGATTCCTTCAGGATTTGTCCGAAGAATTAAATGGCGACGGAAAATCTCCTACCCAAAGCGCTGGTCGACAAAGCGCGCGAGGTCGTCGAGGCCAATCGCGCAGCCGCGCGGCGCATTGCGGTGGCTGAAAGCTGCACCGGCGGCCTCGTCAGCGCCGCGATCACTGAAATCGCCGGATCGTCCGACGTGTTCGAGGCCGGCTACGTAACGTACTCGAATGCGGCGAAAATCGCCGATCTTCACGTTAGCCAGGAAGTGGTTGAGACCTTCGGCGCAGTGAGTATCGCGACGGCTTGGGCGATGGCTCGAGGCGCCCTTCAAGCGTCAGAAGCCGATGTGGCGGTCGCCATCACCGGTATTGCTGGTCCAGGCGGTGGAAGCCCGAGCAAGCCGGTCGGCACCGTGGTTTTCGCCAAGGCGGAACGCGGCAAGGATCCGTCGCAAATAGTAGCAGACCAGAAATTCTTCGATGAAAAGGACCGCGCTGGTGTTCGCCTTCAAGCGGCGCTTTGCGCACTCGAATTGTTGATGCCGTAAAGCGCGGCTGCGCGCTCCTCGAACGCTCTCGTCATCCGACGCAAGGCCCGGTCGAACATCTGTCCGGCCAACGCTTCGAAAATTCGCGACTTGAAGGCGAAGTCGACCGAGAAGCAGAGGTTTGTCCCCCCGTCCGCGGATGGATCGAACGTCCACTCGTTGTGCAAGTACTTCAACGGCCCTTCGACATAGTCGACGCAAATACGCCTGGCCCGTTCTTTGACCACGCGGCTGGTAAAGCGCTCCTTGAACGCGTTGAAGCCGACGACAAGGTCGGCGACCGTCTCCGCCTCGCTCGAAGACCGGACACGAACGGCAACGACCCAAGGCAGGAACTCGTCGTACCGAGCGACGTCCGCAACCAGTTCGAAGAGCTGCTCAGGAGTGTACGGAAGGTGTTTCGTCTCCGTGTGACGCGGCATCAGCCGTTCGCCCGCTCCAGCTGCGCGTTGCGGGCCGACTGCATCTTCTTGAAGTCGTCGCCGGCGTGATAGCTCGATCGCGTCAGGGGCGACGCAGCGACGAGCAGGAAACCCTTGGCCCTGGCGATCGCAGCATAGGCGTCGAATGCCTGCGGAGTGACGAATTCCTCGACCTTCGCATGTTTCGGCGTCGGCTGGAGGTATTGGCCCATGGTCAGGAAATCGACGCCTGCGGAGCGCATGTCGTCCATCACCTGATGAACCTCGAGCCGCTGCTCGCCCAGGCCGACCATCACTCCCGACTTGGTGAAGATGTGCGGCGCCTTGCGCTTCACGCTCTCCAGCAATCGGAGCGACGCGTAATAACGCGCGCCCGGGCGAATGGTGGGGTAGAGCCTCGGCACCGTCTCGAGGTTGTGGTTGTAGACGTCCGGCCCGGCTTCAACGATCGCATCGACCGCAGCGTCGCTTTTGTTGCGGAAGTCCGGGGTCAGGATTTCGATCGTCGTGTTTGGAGTCCGCTTCCGGAGCGCGTCAATCACCTTCACGAACTGGGAGGCGCCGCCGTCCGGCAGATCGTCGCGATCGACCGACGTCACGACGATGTGCTCCAAGCCCAGTTCGGCGGCCGCAATAGCGACATGCTCCGGTTCCAGCGGATCGACTGCGCGCGGCATGCCCGTCTTTACATTGCAGAAGGCGCAGGCCCGGGTGCAGGTGTCGCCCAGAATCATCACGGTGGCGTGCTTCTTGGTCCAGCACTCCCCGATATTCGGGCAGGCCGCCTCCTCGCATACTGTCGCAAGGCCGAGATCGCGCATCAGCTTCCGCGTCGAATGATAGCCAGGGCTGGTCGGAGCCTTGACTCGGATCCAGTCGGGCTTGCGCTGACGAAGTACCGGTGCGGGATCGTTCATGCGGGCCAGATAGCGACTGCGCCACTCGCTTGCCACCCCTGCCCCGCAGCGGCTAGCGGACCCCCATGACGCGCTTTTCCGACCTGATCAAAGGCTACCA
>DASSFK010000317.1:0-10629 GCA_035694565.1 Sphingomicrobium sp. | reverse complement strand
ACCTCGCGGGCCAGCAATCGCAGCGGAAAGCCGATGACCCCGGATGAATGAGCGCACATGCGCTCGATCGCGAGATGGGTCTTGCCGGTGTTGGTGGGCCCGAGGATTGCCCGGACCGGTGCATCGTCACGCCGGCTCATGATCACGAATGTGGCAGCGCTTTCGCGACGTGCAAGGCTCCTTCGACGAGCCGTTCAATTTTAAACCGGCGTTAACCGTGTTCTGCGCATCTCGCCCTTGGAAGGCGGGGAATTTCAAATGCTTCATGCGCGTGACCGGTGGCCGGACGGCGTCGAGACCGCCGAGATCGTCGCCTTTCCGCGCGCCTCCGTCGAAGAAGCCCGCAAGTTCGGGCGCCGGTCGCAGTCCGAGACGTTCAGCCTGGTCGTCGACCTTCATTCCGAGGAAATCGGAAAACGCTGGTTTCGGGGCGCAGCCACGCTTGCAGCCCTCTGCGCGGTCGCTTTCTTCCTGGCGCCCGGCTTCGAGCCCTTCATCGCGACGAAGGTCGCCGAGACTCCGACCGCCCCGATGCGCAATGCGTCGTTGAGCGATCTTGCGGCCGGAATTGCACCGAAACCCTCGATCCCCAAGCCGGTCGGAATCCAGAGCGGCGAGCGGAACGGCGTCCGCCGAATCAACGGCGACGTCGCCGGCGGCCTCTATTGGTCGCTTCGCGGGGCCGGCGCGAGCCCGGCCATTGCCACGGATTATCTCAAGGCGATCGCCACTCGCATCGATGTCGGCGAAGTCGCACCATACGACCGGTTCGATTTCGCGGTAATAAAGGGCGCCAACGGAGAGCCGGACACGTTGGTCTACGCCGGCCTGGACCGAGCGCAATACAGCGACGTCCAGGTCATGAAGTGGCTCGTCAACGGCCAGACCGGCTGGTTCGACGGACGCTTGGAGCAGCAAGCGTCAGCCGGTCTGATGGCACCGGTCGCGGGCCGGATCACGTCGGGCTTCGGTTATCGCTACCATCCGATCCTGCACTTCTCGCGCCTCCATGCGGGAATCGACTTCGGCGCCGCGTACGGCAGCCCGATCGCGGCCGCCGCGGACGGACAAATCGTCGGCGCGGGATGGACCGGAGGCTATGGCCGACAGGTCCGAATCGTCCACGAGGGCGGTCTGATGACCACCTATTCGCATATGAGCGCAATCGTCGCCCAGCCCGGTTCGATGGTCCGGCAGGGCCAGGTTATCGGCTACGTCGGTTCATCGGGGCTTTCGACCGGTCCGCACCTTCACTTCGAGGTTCGCGTCGGAGGTAGGCCGGTCAATCCGCTGACTGCTCGGCTGGTCAGCCGCCCCGTCTTCGAAGGGCCGCAGTTCGCCGCCTTCAAGGCGAAGCTGAAGCAGATCACCTCGATTCCGCTCAAGCAGCAGACCGCGCCGGCGGCGCTTTAGGCTAATGACCGCGCAGGAAATGGAGCAGCTGGCTCCGCTGCGCGTGCCCATAGACCATGTCTTGCCGGCGCCGGTCGGTTCCTCGCAGATACTCGTCGACAATGAGGGGTATCGGCACCTGCAACTCGCCAAGCAACTCATCCGATAGGCACGCGACGCTGTGCCAATCCACGGACCCGTTGCCCTCTTCTTCCGCCAGGATCTGACCGAGCCGGGACTTCAGCTCGTCGATCTTCATGCAAGACAATGTGCATGGCGGCGCCGGGCCCGTCCCAAACCTATGTTAGGTTTGATCGCTGCTTCTCATTGTACGGTTTCGGTCGGCTGTGACCCCAGCACGTAGGATTCGTAGAACGACGGGATCGCGGGAGGCTCGTCGAGTGTCGGAGAACGTGCGAACCGGGAGCGATAGGCGGCGGGGCTAACGCCGAGCCGCTTCGCGAAGGCCTTTCGCATCGATTCGTAGCTCGAGTGACCGGACCTGTGAGCAACCTGCTCGATCCTCTCGGAGGTCTGCTCGAGAAGGCGCTTGGCGATTTCCACCCTCGAGCTTTCCACCCATTCGGCGGGCGAGGTTCCGGTGGCCGCCTCGAAGGCGCGGTAGAAGTTTCGGAGACTCATGTTGGCGCGCTCGGCGAGAGTCTCGGTCCGCAAGTCCTCGCAAGGATTCTCGACGATCCAGCTGAGCAGCGACGCCAGCGGACCTTCCGCGGTCTGCGACTGCAGCGGCGCGCTGAATTGCGACTGTCCACCCGGCCGTTTCAGGAAGACGACCAGGTTGCGCGCGACCAGCAGGGCAAGAGCGTGACCGTGATCTTCCTCGATCATCGCCAGGGCCATATCGATACCGGACGAAATGCCCGCGGCGGTCCAGAGATTTCCATCCTGCACGTAAATGCAGTCGGGCCGCACCTCGACCTCCGGAAAGCTTTGCTGGAGGAAGGGGCAGTCTTCCCAGTGAGTCGTCGCCGGATGGCCATCGAGCACTCCGGCGCCGGCCAGGATGAAGGCTCCGCAGCAGACCGACGACATCCGGCGGGGCTTGCCGTGATTCCGGGCGACCCATTCGACCAGGCGAGAGTCGCAGGTGCGATGGTCGACCAATCCGCCGGTGACGATGATGGTATCGAAATCCCTTGGCCTCAGCTCGGGCGCGGCCCGGGTTTCGACGCTGACGCCCTGCAGCGTTCGAACCATTCCGCCGTCGATCGAAAGGAGCTCGATTTCGTAAAGCAGGCGGTCCGCCTGACCGGTCCTCACCAAATGCCGAGCGGCCGAGTAGAAAGCGGTCGTCGGACCCGCGAAGTCGAGCAGGTCCGACCCTTCGAAGAGTAGAATTCCGATTCGTTTCAGTCGCCTGTCCATGACGGCGCTCCGTCGTTCCGGGGGCAATCTCATGCCCGGCAAGTGGCATCCCAAGAAAATGCCACTCGCCGGGACCTGTGTCGATTCACCGAGCCGCGACCCTGATCGCACCGCTCGAAGCAATCCGTTGGGATTCATCGGCGACCGCGCGGTCGACCTGAACCTTCGCGCTCGCGAGTGCGGCATTGAAGCAGCTCGCATGGTTGAGCCTTGTCGCGAGATCCGTCCGCCCATCCTCGAAGCAGATGTGCGAGGCGGCGCGGTAGATTCGGCCGTTGAGGGTCGCGACCCCGCTGCTGGATCCGAGGTCGAGGTCGGCATAGCTGACGATCGCGGTCGGACGCCCGCCTTCGACGACCACCGGCTTCTCGCCCTGGGCAAACGCGGGTACCGAGATCAAGGCGACACCCAGCAGGGCGGCTTTCAGAATCTGCATGTTCCGTCTCCTTCGCCTGGACGATCGCCACGACCGCCCATTCACGAAGGCTATGCCGAGACCACCTCGGTCAAAATGACAGAGTCACCGCGATTCGTGCCAAATTCGCAGGGTCCGATAAGCGCTCAGGCGAGCCGGTTGGTGCCGTGCGCCACGTTCATGCGATGTTGTCCGGCGAGCGCCGTGGAGCGCTGACGAATGGTATCGAGAAGGAGCCATTCGCCCGTCGCGCGAGTGGGAGTGAGCTCGACGCTAACATAGCCGCGATGCTCAAGGTCCGCCCATTTCAGGAGCGGGTTATGGCCGATGAGATCGCGGGCGATGTCACCCGGCTTCGCTCTCAACCCGTCGCTTTCGTAGCCGGGTGAGGTGACGCTCTGTCCGGCGAACTCGACTCCCGCGGGCTTCCCGCCCTCATCCAGATCGAAGCCCCAGGCATTGTGGCTGTCGCCCGAAAGCACGATGAGGTTGGCGCTGGCTTCCTGGGCGAAGCGGAGAAGGCGCGACCGCGCTGCGGGATAGCCATCCCAGCTGTCCAGATTGGGCGGAACTCCAAGCGAGGACGCGAGGATATCCACCCGGGTCGAGGCCCTCGTTTCATTCGACGCGTTCGCTCCAAGCCAATCCGCCGCCGTGTCGGGCAAGACGATCGGGCCCATCACCACCTGCTGCGCGAGCACCTGCCAGCGCACTCCGGCGGAGGCTGAGCGCCGCAGCCCCTCGGCAAGCTGGCGCTCCTGGTCCATCCCCATCAACGTCCTTGCCGGATCCTGCCAGGGACCGTCGCGGAAGGCCGTGATCGCCGCCTTGAGGTCACTCTTCCCTTTGAGCTCGCCCGGGAGCCAGAGCTGGTGGGTCCGCCCGGTCAGCCGCGTCTCCGGCCGGAACAAGGTCGCAAGGTCGCCGATCCGATATTCCTCGTAGGTCGCGTCGGAGACCGGGAGCCATTCGCGATAGGCGCGAACGGCGGCAGCCTTTCGAGCGCTCCAGGGGCCTTCTTTGTCCGGCTGGTGGTTCTCGGCGCCGCCTTCCCAGCTGTCGTTCGCACTCTCGTGATCGTCCCACATGGCAATCCACGGAAAGGCCTGGAGCAGCCTTTTGAGGTCGGGATCGGCGCGGTAGGCTGCGTGGCGGAGCCGGTAGTCGGTGAGATGAATAATCTCGCTTCGTGGCTCGATGATCCTGCCGGGAATGCCCTCGCTGGCACTCGGATAGTCGCCGCGGGCGTACTCGTAGAAATAGTCGCCGACATGGACGATGAGGTCGAGGTCGTTGCGCGCCGCGGCATGGGCGTAGGCGTTGAACCAGCCAAACGGCAGGTTCGAGCAGGAGAAGAGGCCGATGGCGAAGCGGTCGACGGGTCCGTCCGGGAGCGTCCGCGTCCGTCCCGCCGGAGAGGTTTCCCCGTTTGGCGCCCTGAACCGGTAAAAATACCATCGGCCAGGGGCGAGGCCGTCGATCTTGACCTTGGCCGTAAAATCCGTGTCCGGCGAACTGACGGCTTGGCCGCCTGCAACGACCTTGTCGAATGCTTCGCTCTCGGCGATCTCCGCCGCAAGCCGTGCTTCGCCGTTTCCGACGTAGCGGGTCCAAAGCAGGACGGAGTTCTGCGAAGGCTCCCCGCTCGCGACGTTGTGAGTGAAGCCGCGCCCCGCCGAGATCGCGCTCGCGACGCCCGGGATGACGAGCGCGCCGGCACCGAATGCGCCCAGATGGAGAAGCCGGCGGCGATCGAGATGGAATGTCATCGGTAGCGCATCTATCCACGGCGTCTGTTACGGAGGAGTGACAAAGTCTGGGCGCTTTCAATGGAGGCTTCAATGCCCGTCGAAATCAAGATCGCCGCATTGGGTGCATTGCTCCTGCTGGTGCACATCTTTGCGGCGGTTCACCTCAAGACGAAACAATATGGCCGGACATGGAACGTCGGCGCTCGCGACGAGGTGCTTCCGCCGCTCAATCCGGTCGCGGGTCGGCTGGCCCGCGCCCAGGCGAATTTCCAGGAAACGTTCCCGATCGCGATCGTCGCTCTCCTCGGCGTCGTGATCGCGGGCCGAGCCAGCTCGTGGACTGCCCTCGGCGGGTGGATATGGCTGGGTGCTCGCATTATCTATCTTCCGCTCTACGGCCTCGGCGTGCCGGTCTGGCGGACGGCGACCTTCGCGGTCAGCATTGTCGGCCTGGTGATCGTGATCTGGCCGCTGCTGGTGGGCTGAATCGCCTCTTCGCTGGCATCCCTCCAACAGACTGCTAAACCCGCCCGTTCATGTCAGAAGTCGAAACCGCCGAAGCGCCCGCGACCGAGTCCAAGGTGGCCAACCATCTCTATCTGGTCGACGGGTCGAGCTACATATTCCGGGCCTATCACCGGCTCCCGCCACTCACGAACCGGCACGGAATGAATGTCGGTGCCGTCTACGGCTACACGGCGATGCTGTGGAAGCTCGCGGACGGGCTGAAGCAGGCCGAGGGGCCGACCCATATGGCCGTCATTCTCGATGCGTCGGAGCATACCCACCGCAACGAGATGTACGACCAATACAAGGCGCACCGGCCTCCGCCGCCCGAGGACCTGGTTCCGCAATTCCCACTGATCCGAGTGGCGACGCGCGCCTTCTCGATCCCCTGCATTGAAAAGGCCGGACTGGAGGCCGACGATATCATTGCCTGCTACGTGATGGCGGCGAAGAATGCCGGCTGGAAAGTGACCATTGTCAGCTCCGACAAGGATTTGATGCAGCTGGTCGAGGACGGTCATGTCGACATGCTCGACACGATGAACGACCGCCGAATCGACGAGGCCGCGGTCCACGAGAAGTTTGGCGTCGGACCGGAAAAGGTCGGCGAAGTGCTCGCCCTGATGGGAGACAGCGTCGACAATGTACCTGGGGTTCCGGGCGTCGGTCCGAAGACGGCGACCCAACTGATCCAGGAGTACGGCAGCGTCGAAGGAGTCCTCGCGGCCGTCGAGGAAATCAAGAAGCCGAAGCTCAAGCAGAACCTGATCGAGCATGCTGATAACGCGCGCCTGTCGCTCGAGCTTGTGCGGCTGGTCTGCGATGCGCCGCTTCCGGAGCCGCTCGAGGACCTGACGCTCAAGGGCATTCCGCCGGAACCGCTCAGGCAGTTCCTTGAAGACCAGGGGTTCAAGACGCTGCTCAACAGGATGGTCGGTGGCGGCTCGCCGAATACCGGCGCCACGGTTCGCAATGACGTCATTGCGGCAATGGATCGAAAGCCGGCGTCCAAGATCGCGGAGCCGGACGCGCCTGAGAAGATCGAAGTCGATGTCTCGAAATATGAGACGGTGACGGACGAAGCCTCGCTCGACCGCTGGATCGCGGAAGCGCGGGCCCAGGGCCATGTCGCGGTCGATACCGAGACCGATTGCATCGACTGCATCATCGCCAAGTTCGCGGGGATCAGCCTGGCCACCGGCCCGAACCGGGCATGCTACATTCCAGTCGGCCACGTCGGCGTCGACCTTTATTCCGAGACTCCGAACCAGCTTCCGCTGCAGCTCGTGCTCGATCGGCTGAAGCCGCTGCTGGAAGACCCGGCGGTCCTCAAGATCGGGCATAACCTCAAGTACGACTGGGTGATGTTCGACAAGGTTGGGATCGATGTCGCGCCCTACGACGACACCATGCTGATGAGCTTCGATCTCGACGCGGGAAGGAGCTTTGGCCACAATTTGACCGACCTCGCCAAGTCGCAGTTCGAGCATGAATGCATCAGCTTCAAGTCGCTGTGCGGGACGGGCGCCAAGCAGATCACCTTCGACAAGGTGCCGCTGAAGGAAGCGACCGAATATGCAGGTGAGGACGCGGATCTCGCGCTTCGCTTGTGGCGCCGGCTCAAGCCACGAATGACGACCGAGCATTCGGAGCGCGTGTACAAGCGCGTCGATCAGCCGCTGGTGCCGGTGATCGGACGGATGGAGCGGCGTGGAGTGAAGGTCGATCGCGACTATCTCGCGGGACTGAGCAAGACCTTCTCCGAGGAAATCTCCAAGCTCGAAGGCAATATCTACGAGGCCGCGCAGGGGCCGTTCACGATCGGCTCACCGCAGCAGCTTGGAGACGTGCTCTACGGGCGCCTTGGACTGAAGGGCGGCCGCAAGGGCAAGAGCGGGCACTATTCGACCGACGTGAACGAGCTGGAACGACTCGCCGGCGAGGGCATCGAGGTCGCTCGACTAGTGCTCGACTGGCGTCAGCTTACAAAATTGCGCTCGACCTATACGGACGCACTGCAAGCGGTGATCAATCCGGAAACGGGACGTGTCCACACCAGTTTCAGCCTGACCGGGGCGCAGACGGGACGGCTGTCGTCGAACGACCCGAACCTCCAGAACATCCCGATCCGCACCGAGCTTGGCCGCAAGATCCGCGACGCCTTCGTCGCCGAACCGGGCCACGTCCTGATGAGCGCGGACTATAGCCAGATCGAGCTTCGCATTGCCGCTCACATGGCCGACGTTCCGCAGCTCAAGGAAGCGTTTCGAAACCGCGACGACATCCACAACATCACTGCTGAAGAGCTGTTCGGCACGGTCGACCGCGACACCCGCGGCAAGGCGAAGACGGTCAACTTCGCAATCCTGTACGGAGTCTCTGCCTGGGGCCTCTCCTCGCGAATGGGAGTGTCCAAGGAAGAGGGCTCGGCAATCATTGCGCGTTATTTCGAGCGTTTCCCCGGCATCCGCGCCTACATGGACGACACTCTGAATTTCGTCCGACAGCACGGCTATACGAAGACGCTCTTCGGCCGGAAGACGCACTTCTATCCGAACATCCGCTCACCCAATCCCTCGATCCGTGGCGGCGCCGAGCGCGCGGCGATCAACGCTCCGATCCAGGGCACCAGCGCCGATCTCATCAAGCGGGCGATGGCACGAATGGACGATGCGCTTGCCGAGGCAGGCCTCGATGGCGTCCGAATGCTCCTGCAGGTACACGACGAACTCGTGTTCGAAGTGCCGGACGGCCGAGAAGAAGAAGCCGCGGCGGTCGTTCGGCGGGTCATGGAAACGGCCGCTGAGCCTGCGCTGAAACTCGATGTTCCGCTCGACGTTGAAGTTGGTTGGGGCGAACATTGGGGCGCCGCGCATTGAGTATTGCTGCACCCACCGACTCACCGCCGGCCGATCTTGCGGCGCTTGCACGAGGTGGGCGGATCAACTTCCTGGGTTTCTGCGTCAGGCTCGCTGCGCGCCTGCCGTTCCTGTTCATTGCCGGCCGAATCTACGGCGCCGACGCGCTTGGCCGCTTTGCCTATGCGATTCTGATCGTCGAGTTCGCGGCGCAGCTGGCGACTCTGGGTCTGAAACGCGGGCTCGCCCAGCAGTTGGCCCATACCGACAAACCGCATGTCTGTGTCGCGTGGGACGGACTGCTCGTCGCTGCGGTCGGCTCGGCAATCGCGATGGGCATACTCATGGTCTTTCCGCAGGCCATGTTTCCGAACAGCGAACTGACCGGTCTCGAGTGGCTGCTTCCGATCACGATCATCGCGCTCGCCTGGTCGGACATCATGCTGGCCGCCCTGGCCTACCGGAATGACGTCACGTCGACGGTTCGGGCAAGAGCGATCGTCGAGCCCATCACAATCAGCGCGGCCGCATTGATCTGGTCGTGGATCTCGCTTCGGGACGGGCTGATCATTGCCTACGTCCTGTCGATGGTCGCGGCGCTCGGTGCATCGATCATTCCGTTCGTGAAGAGCTACGGAATAGCGCACGGATGGCGGCCCGATCCCAGCACGCTGTGGAAGATGGCTCGCCGAAACATTCCGGTCGCTGCCGCCGACGCCGTCGAGTGGGGATCCCGGCGCATCGACATCGCCGTCCTCGGCCTGTTCTTTTCGCCGAAGGTGGTCGGCATTTACTATGTCGCGCAGAACGTCGCGTCGCTACCCGCCAAGCTGAAGACGAGCTTCGACCCGATCCTTGGCCCGGTCATCGCCCGCAATTTGAAAGAGGGCGACAAGGCAGCCGTCGCGAAACAAGTGCGGCAGGTTGGTTTCTGGGTGATCGGCGCGCAATTGGGCGTGGCGCTGGCGCTCGCCATACCGGGCGAGGCGGTCATGGGCCTGGTTGGACCGGCCTTTGTCGCCGGCACCGCGGCACTCGCATTCCTGCTCGGAGCCGAAGTGGTGGCCGCAATGGCAGCCGTCAGCGAGGCAGCGCTGATCTACGTCGCCCGGCACCGCAACATGCTTATCAGCATTGCCATGCTGGCCCTGGAGGCTGGCCTGGCGATCGCTCTGATCCTCGCCATGCGGGCTTTCGAGTTGCCGGTGATGTTCCAGGCGACCGGGCCGGCCATTGCACTGCTTCTGGCGCTCGGCTTCGCCGCGGTCGCGAAGTCGCGGCTCTTGTGTGGCATCCTCGGCGCGCGCGTGAACGGCTGGCGCTGGCCTTTGATCTGGGCCGCCGCCGCCGGCACGGTCGTCGGGTGGCTCGCGACCTTCCTTCCGGAATGGGCCGAGCTCCTGTTCGGAATCCCGGGGATCCTCGTCGCCTTCGGAGCAGTGCTGTGGACCAAGGGCTTCAAGTCCGAGGACCGCGAACTCTTCCGGATGAAGAAGGAAGATATCGACGAGCTTCAGGAGATGGAGATGCCCGCTCCGGGGACGACTGGGGACGTCGTCCGCTAGCCCTTAGTGGCGGAAGTGCCGCATCGCGGTGAAGACCATGGCGAGACCGGCCTCGTCGGCGGCAGCGATCACTTCATCGTCCCGGATGGATCCGCCCGGCTGGATCACCGCGGTCGCGCCCGCTTCCACGGCGGCGAGCAGCCCGTCGGCGAACGGGAAGAAGGCGTCCGACGCCACTGCCGAACCGACCGTGCGCGGTTCGGACCAGCCGTGGGTTTCGGCAGCCTCCCTGGCCTTGGAAGCAGCGATTCGAGCACTGTCGCGGCGGTTCATCTGGCCGGCGCCGATTCCGGCGGTGGCGCCGTCCTTGGCGTAGACGATGGCGTTGGACTTCACATGCTTGGCGACGGTCCAGGCGAACAGGCAGTCGCGAATTTCGTCCTCGGTCGGCTGGCGTTTCGTCACGACCTTGAGCTGGTCCCGGGTGATCGAGCCGTTGTCGCGATCCTGAACGAGAATCCCACCGGCAATGACGGCGATCGTCTGGCCCGGCCGCTTTGGATCTGGAAGACCGCCGGTCAAAAGCAGGCGGAGGTTTTTCTTCTTGGCGAAAATAGCCCTGGCATCCGCGTCCGCATCCGGTGCGACGACGACTTCGGTGAAGATCTGGGTGATCGCTTCCGCGGTCGCCGCATCGAGGACTTGGTTGGTGGCGACGATTCCTCCGAACGCCGAAACGCTGTCGCAGGCAAGCGCCGCATTCCAGGCGTCCAGCAACGTCTCCGCGCTGGCGACTCCACAGGGATTGGCGTGCT
>DASSFK010000316.1:0-9548 GCA_035694565.1 Sphingomicrobium sp. | reverse complement strand
CGGTGATGAGCGGAACGCAGGACGTGGTCATCGCCGCCGGAGTCGAAAGCATGACCCGGGTCCCGATGGGCACTCCGGTCATCCTCCCGATGCAGGCCGGCATCGGCATCGGTCCGTGGCCGCAGTCGATCAAGGAGCGCTACGGAGTCAACGACTTTACCCAGTTCCGCGGCGCCGAGATGATGGCGAAGAAATACGGCTTTTCGCGCGAGGAGCTCGATACGTTCGCGCTCGAAAGCCACCGGAAGGCCGCCGCGGCGACGCAGGCCGGAGCGTTCGAGGCCGAGATCGTGCCGCTGCCGGTCGACGGCCACGACCATCGGACTGACGAAGGCATTCGCTACGATGCATCGCTCGAAGGCCTTGGCGCTCTGAAGAGTCTCGTTCCCGACGGCGTGATCACCGCCGGCAATGCCTCGCAGATTTGTGATGGCGCATCGGGCGTCCTGATCGTCAACGAGCGCGCCCTGAAGACGCACAACCTCACGCCCATCGCCCGCATCGAGCATCTGACCGTCACGGCCGGCGACCCGGTCATCATGCTCGACGAGCCGATCAGAGCCACGCGTGTCGCTCTTGAGCGATCGGGCCGGACCATGGACGAGCTCGACCTTTACGAGGTCAACGAGGCCTTCGCTCCGGTTCCGCTTGCCTGGCTGAACCGGCTCGAAGCCGACCCGTCGCGTCTCAACGTCCACGGCGGCGCGATCGCGCTCGGCCACCCGCTCGGAGCATCCGGCGCCAAGCTGATGGCGACGCTCGTCCACGCGCTTCGCCGCCACAAGAAGCGCTTCGGCCTGCAGACGATGTGCGAAGGCGGCGGCATCGCCAATGTGACGATCGTGGAGGCGCTGAACTGACGTGCCGACGGTGTGGGCCACGACACGCGGCGGCGAAACGCGTGAGGTCCGGGCGAAGTCCGGCATCTCGCTCAAGGACAATCTCAAGCGCGGCGGGATGGACGAGATCCTCGGGCTGTGCGGCGGCTGCGCGAGCTGCGGCACCTGCCATGTCTACGTCGCCGAGGATTGGCTGGACCACCTCCCGCCGATAAAGGCCGAGGAAGAAACGATCCTCGCCTTCTCCGACTGGCGCGAGCCGAACAGCCGCCTGTCCTGTCAGATCAGGATGACAGACGAGCTGGAAGGTCTCTGCGTGACGGTCGCGCCGGAAGACTGAGGCCGTACTCGGCCCGGGGGCTACACGCGCCCATCGGCGGACGGCAGCATCAAAGCTTGTCTGGCGCGTGCGTTCGCCGCGTCATTGCTCCACGATCTCGGCGTCGACCAGGTGGTCGAGATCGACAAAAGCCGATCTCGCTTCTGACCATTCCACGAGCTCCGACTTCGTCAGCGGCAATTCGAATGAGACGCCGGCATTATATGCGTTGGTCCAGCGAAGTGTGCACTTCAAGGGCGGCAGATCCGGCAACCTCAGGATCACGTTACCGAGCCTGCCTATCGGGGTGATGGTCCGAAGCTTGGCGCCACCTTGAGAGATGTTGTGGAGGTAGCCGGCGTACTGCCTTTTGCCGATGCGTATCCGCGCCCGGCACTGAATATCCAGGCGTCGGAAGCGCCGCCGTTGAGGCTGAGCTTTCGCCCAGGTCTTTGGATCTGATTGGTACATCCCCAGCGCTCCACCCAACGAACCGATCGAAAACTATCTCGGGATGAACCAAAGTTCCATTAACGGTCGTTCCGGATCGGAGCGTCCTGTCGAGACAGGGGAGGAGGCACATGTGGAGTCGAGAGACGGCCTTTACCTCCTCGACACCTATCGCTTCTTCAGATTGGTCCTGATGTCCAAGACGATCTCTTCCAGCGCCCGCGCAACTTCTTTGTGCTCGCTTCGAATGAGGGAAAGACGCTTCTCCAGCCGGGTCAGGATCGCTTCAACCTTGTCCTCGTCGCCCGGCGGTTTACCCGCACGATCCATGCGCAAGCCCCTGTCGTGCGGGAATTCGCCGGCCACGGCCGAGCTTCGACCAACGGCGTTTCCTGTGTGCCGATCGGATCGGTTGCTGCGCCGAACCGCTCACGCTCTTTTCCGAAGCTACCGGGTCCTGGTCGCCGCTGCTCGAGCGGCTGCCTCTTTGCACTCGACGGAATCGAGCGGGACCAAAATCGGCTGGCCTTGCGCATCGACCGTATAGCAGTAGCCGCGAGTATCCCGTTTATCGAAAACCTTGGGGTTCATGGCAGCGCCGACTGCCCCGCCAGCTAAGGAGCCGATAACCACTCCGGTGGCCGGATCGCCAGCCGCCGCGCCCGCGATCCCGCCCAAGAGCGCGCCAATGCCGATGCCGGCGACCGCGCGGTTCGCAGCATTGTGGGCGCCTCCCGGACCCGCGACACAGGCTGAACTCCCTACGCAAACCAGCGCCGAAATCGCTATGACTTTATATTTCATGGTCCGGCCTCCTCGGCGCCCACCACGGGGCGGCCTCGACGAACGCCTTAGTCTCATCGATTGAATTCGCAAGTTTTTTGTTGTTTTTCAATTACATAAGGCTGTTCGATTCAGCGATGCCAGACTTCGCTTCGTCGCGCACTCCATGACTTTTCCATTTCGGAGCATGACCAGCGAGCCTCGGAGGAGTAGAAGCAGGGTCATCGGAACGCGTGGGAGTTCCTACGATGAACGCGATCATTGCTGTTGCCGTAACTGCAAGTCAGCTCGCCGAACGACAAGCAAAGCAGAAGCCACGACCACGGGTGACCGGGCTTTCAATTCGTCCGCGCTGAGCCCCCGCCCGCTAGAATTCGCCGTTCACGTCGAGCTGGAAGACATCGATTGCGAGCGGCGGTCCGGTGATCTCATCGGAACTCATCCACATCACAGTGATGTTGAGCCCATGTCCGAGGCCGAGCGTGCCGCCGATCCTGTATCCCTTGGCGTTTGTGCCGCCGAGGTGAAAATCGCTGTGCGTCAGGCTGTCGAGGACGGCGTCCGTTTCCACATAGCGATATTCCGCCAAAGCGCTCCACTCTCCAAACTTTCTGGGACTGTCGTGGCCGATTAGGAGGGCAGCGAGGAAGCCCTCGTTGCCGCTGTCGACCTTTGCCGGCGACACGGTCGAGCAGGGATTCTCACTGCCGTTAACCGCGACCACATTCGTGACCGGGATCCCGTTCGGTCCCGCACCATAGCGGCATTCGTCCCTTCGGCTGAAGGCGAGATTGCGCACGTAGTCGCCATAGAACCGGACCGGCAGGCCCGCGACCGTGAAATCCACTGAGGCGTTCAGGTCGAGAAGCCGGAACTTGTAGGTCAGGCCCAGGAACTGGCTGTTGCTGGCTGGCAAGGTGTCCGGCGCGGGTACGACCATATTCCGAATGAAGAACAGCGTATTGCCCTTTTGTAGCGAGAAAGCGCGCGTACCGTCGGTGGAGCACTCGACCGGGTCGTTCGTGCCGATGCCAACGGTCTGGCCATTGAACAGGCATGGCGCCGACAGCTGTCCCTGGACGTTCTGGAAATCGTAATAAGCCGCGGCAGCAGTCAGCTTCACATCGCCGAATTTCTGGCTGCCTTCGACCTGGCCACCGAACAGCCATTTCGATCGATAGCTTCGCTTCGAGATGCTCGTGGTTGGGAAATCAGCCGAACCGAAATCCAGCGGGAACGCTCCGCCGCGAAGAGTCACGGAAGTGCCTTCGCGGTCGAGTGGATGAAGATCCACCAACGCGCCGTCGAAATTCACGTCGGGATCATAAACCAGCTCGGTCGACAAAAACGGATTGGGGAAGCGCCCGACAAGCGCCGTCGCCCACTTGCGCGGAGTCAGCTTGAGGTAGGCCTGGTCAAGCCAGATGTTGCGCTTGCCAAGCCCCCCGCCAAGACCCTGGTTGGTTGAGATCGGGCTTGTGTCGTCGCCGGTCGCGAGCCTGATCCCGATCATCGCATGGGGATCGACGTCGTACTCGAAGCCGAGCCTCGCGCGGAACTTCAACCTCTGGCGATCCTCCCGCGTATTGATGATCGGCACATTGTTGATGTCGTTGAAGAAGTCGAAGCCGCCCGACGTATCGTTGATGGCGGCATAATCGATGATGTCGTTAGCGTTGTCCTTGGAGAAGAAGTCTCCCTCGCCACGCATTCGGAAGTCGGCATTCGGATGGAAGTTCTCGACCCAGCTCGGCGCCTTCTGGCCGGGTGCCGCCCAGCCTTCGGCCTGGGCCTGCTTCAATATCTCGCCCTTGATCTCGTCGCGGATCTGGTTGCGCACGACCTCCGGGACATAAGGGACGGGCACCGTTCCGGGTGCCGCCGGAGCGAGTTCGTCTTGGACCGCCCGCGCCTGGCCCGCTTCGGCCTCGGCCTCGCGAAGTAGTGCTTCACCATTTTCTCGCGTAATCGTGCCCTGCTTCACCAGCAGCCGGATCAGGTTCACCATCGCGTTGGTCGACGGCTGCTCGCCGGGCACCTTAACGGAAGGCGCCGCGGGTGCGGTTTGCGCACCGGCCGGCGAAGCGGTCGCAAGCATCGCCGCAATCGCCAGCAGCAGCCGGTACATCATCTTCACTGCTTTCAAACCAAAGCGGACATTCTCCGAGACTGGGTCGCCAAGGTCCGGGTGGCCTCAATCGTCATCCCAGTCATTGTAAGACCATCATAGGCGTAGCGTTCACGCCACTTCTCGGCCTCGCGCCATCCCTTCGTCGCCTCCCCTGCGCTGCTCGAGATGGCCGATCTGGTGCGGTTTGATCCTCGCTGGGTCCGATGCCGTTCGCGACTGTTGCTTCGGTCTTGGCGCTGAGCTGCCACCACCGAAGGCGCTATCGTGGCGATTGCCGCCATGGCGCAAAGAAGGCGACCCATCGCCTACTTCCCTTTCTGTTTAAAAAAACACGTCGCGCTATCACGCCGGAAATCCGACGGACATAAAACAGATTAGGATTGGGGGCTTACGGCTGAAGTGGCGCGAAAATCCCGGCGCGTCCATGCGCGTCGAGGCATTGACTGCCGAGGCTCGGAGCAGGTGAAAAGCCGTCACCGGCGCCTTTAGGGTGGGAAGGCATACGCCCTAGTCCAGCGCCTTGAACCGAATGGCGGCTCCGCCACCTGGCGCAAGCTCGAGTGCGAGCGTGTCGACCGACGTGACCTGCCGCCGCTCAATGACGAGGTCCACAGGATTGGTGCGGAAGTCCGCCGATGGCCCGTCACGATAGATCTGCGCTTCAAAGCGGCGGCTTGCCGGAAGGAACGACAAGGGCTGGGCGAGTTTGCGCGCGTTTTCGTCCGTAATCGCGCCAAGATACCAGTCGCGTGACCCACGCTGTTGGCGCGCGACCACGACGAAGTCTCCGACCTCGCCCTGCAAGGTGCGCGACGTTTCCCAGTCGGTGGGGACGTCCTTGATGAACTGGAATGCGGCCGGATTCTTCTCATAATTGGCCGGCAGGTCGGCGGCCATATGCACCGGGCTGTAGACGACCACATATTCTGCAAGCTGAGTCGCGAGAGTCGATTGAACGCGCTCCTCGAGCTTCGACTTGCCGAAGGTCACATCGAAAATCCCGGGCGTGAAGTCCATTGGTCCCGCGAGCAAGCGCGTGAACGGCAGGATCGTCATATGTTCGGGGGGATTCGTGGGCCGGCCCCAGGCGTTGAATTCCTGTCCGCGAGCACCCTCCCGGCTAAGCATGTTCGGATAGGTCCGGCGAAGTCCCGTATCCTTGACCGGCTCGTGCGCATCAATCGCGATCCGGTGCCGCGAGGCAATTTCGGCGACCCTCTGGTGATGGCGAACCATATATTGGCCGGCGAACCATTGCCTGCCGCCGCCCAAGTCGACGATGTCGCCGCTGTGCCGGACATAGCCCGTCTTTACGACGGAAACCCCGTTCCGCTCGTAAAGCGCCATCGCATCCTCGAGCTGTCGGTCGTAGTTCTCGACCCCGCCACCCGTTTCGTTGTGGCCGATCAATTGGACACCCTTGCTGCGCGCATAGGTTGAAAGCGCGGGAAGGTCGAAGTCGGGATAGCTTTCGGTGAAGTTGAATTTGTCGCCATTGGCGATCCAATCGCCGTCCCAACCCTTGTTCCAGCCTTCAACCAGAACGCCCTTGAAGCCGTGATTGGCGGCGAAGTCGATGTAGCTGCGGACATTGGCATTGTTCGCGCCGTGCGTCGGTCCGCTCTCCCACGTCGATTTCTTGAGGTGCATCTCCCACCAAATGCCCACATATTTGGCGGGCTTCACCCAGGACACGTCTCCGAGCTTGTTCGGTTCGTTGAGATTGAGCTCGATCCGGCTGTCCGCGAGTGCTCCTGCACTGTCGCCGATGATGATCGTTCGCCACGGCGTCAAAAAGGGTCCCGTCTTTTTTGCGAGCACGCCATCGGGCCAGGGCATCGGTCGCGCGGAAAGCGTGCCGGCGCCATCGCCGGCGAGGAGCATGCTCGGGAAATCCACCAGCGCGGCCTCGTGCAATGCCAGGTGAAGACCATCCGAACGGCGCAACGTCAGCGGTGTTTCGGCCAGCGTGATCCGACGCGCATCGGTCTGGGTATAGAGATATTCGTCCCGTTCCTCGCCAAGCGCCTGATACCACCAGGCCTGATAGTCGCCGACAGTGCGAAACTGCGTTTCGTCGCGCGTCACGGCGACACTCTGCCCCGCGGAGATCGCGTCGTAGACGTATCGGAAACCGACACCGTCGTCGAAGATCCGGAAGACGAGCTTCGACTCGCGGTTGAGCGGTGTATCGCCGCTGAGCGTAACGGCCAGTTCCGTATGCCGATCGTGGATATGCCGCTCTTCTCCCCATGGCTGCTCCCAGCTTGAGTCAGCGCTGCTCCGACGAGCTGAGCTGATGGCGCTGTACCGCGCCTCCGGCTCGCCTTTGAACGTCAGCCCGAGAGCTGATGGAGCGATCACCGCGCTGCCGTTTCGCGAAATGGAATAGAGCGCCCGTCCCTCGGAGACAGTCAGGCACAGTTCGATGACCTTGCCTGGAGACTGGGCGCATTCCCGCGCGGACGCGAACGCGGGTGAAGCGGGGAAGGCCGAGAGGGCGCAGAGGCCAAGGGACAACGCAATGGCCCTTCCAACGACGGGAAGTGCAAGAAGCTTGGCCATGCTGTGTCTTTCCTGCGTTGTGAACGAAAGGGTCTTCATGCGACGGCACGCTCGATCCGCTTGAGCTGGGCGCCATGGTCCGCTTGCTGAAGGACCTTGCTGCGGATGAAGTCGATGATCTGATGGATTTGGGATCCGAGCACCTCGGCCGGCACCAAGTCCACGGCCGGCGGCCAGCTTTCGGGCAACACGCGGAGCCCGATCAGCATCGCGCGCCAGCTGTCGGGCGAGAAGCTGTCATATTCCATCGGCGCCACTTCCCCGCGAGCCATGAACGTGGCGATGCGATGATCGAGTTCGGCCGACCGCGGTGACGACCGGGCGCATTCCCAGAAGGCACCTTTGTTCGAATTGAGCCGGTAATAGGCGTCCTGATAATCACGAATGCGGCGCAGGCTTTCGCCGAGCACACGATTATATTCGGCGGACTCGGCCCCATAGTCGGCCGATGCCGGGAAAAGCTCGAGCAGGTGTACGACGCCGAGCTGAAGCGCGTGCAAGTCCGCGCCGTGCATCGGATCCAGGGGCGCTGCGGAAGCGCCGAGCGCAACGACATTTCCAACCCAGTGCCTGCTCATCGAGCGACCGGAAATGGGAGCGATCGTGAACTCCTCGATCGGATACTGGGCCGCCGAGGAAGCGGCGGCGATTGCTTCCTCGTCGCTTGCAAATTCGGTGGAGTAGGCGTGCACGACTTGGGTTCCCATTTGGGTCGGGAACAGGGCCGTCCAGCCTGCCTCGCTTGCACGCACGCTGGCGAAGGGGGGCAGCCGCTGCAGGCGAGGCGCGGAACCGCTCAGGACGCGGTCGACGAGGGGCCTTTCGGCCAGTTCGCCGCCACCGCCGACGACAGCATTTCGGAGCAGCGCGTCCGCGCCGGTCGTGTCTACAAACAGATCGGCCTGAAGGAGGCGGTCTCCGTTCAAGTGAAGTGCCGAGATACGGCCGCCCACGCCTTCCTCAACATTTACGGCCGCCGCGGTCTGGACGGTCACGCCGAGACTTAGCGCCTGCGCCTTGAGAAGAGCCGCGTAGCGATGCGCGGGAAGGTGATAGGCGTAATCGGTCCGCCCGAACCTTGCAGTATCCTCGTCCGAGACGAGCACCCTGCCCAGCCGGGCCGCGACCGCGCCCAACGAGAAATCCTGATACGGCAGCCGCAGGCCGAGGCGGTTTGCTCGTAACCAGCAGGGCAAGAAGTCCTGCCCGTCGATCCCCTGCCCGTAGGCACCCCAGGCATGGAAGAAACTCTCGCTGGCGTCCCCGAAGGACCAGCCGAGCGAGAAGGTCCCGCCCGTTTCGCGGATCAGCCGGGATTCGTCGATGCCGAGCCTTCGGTGCAACGCCTCCAGCGGCGGCAGAGTGGGATAAACTGCCCAGTGCGGCAGTTTGCTCTCAAGCTCGACCGCCTCAACCGTCACCCCGGCCGGTCCAAGCGCTCGGCTTATCGCGCCGGCCGCCAGCCAGAGTTCCGCATCCCGCCCGACGACGATCACTTTGCGGCAAGCGGCCTCGAGCTCCTTCATGCGACCTGCGGACGTGAGGCGTCAAAGCGGGAGCAATATTCCGCAACGAAGCTCGCATGGGACGGGTTGGACGCGACACATTCCTCAAGGCGCTGCTCGAGGTCGGCCAGCTTTTGCGCCAATCGGTCCGGCGAATGACCGTCCGCGAGGCGGTCGTACGCCTCGGGTTCAATCCCCTGGCCGGCGAGAACCGCAAGCCAGCTGTCCTTCGAAAAGAGCCCCAGCTCGTAGTTCGGTGGCGTTCCGCGCGATCGGAACAAGTCGATCTTGTGCGCCAGCGTGTCGGGTAGCGGCATTGACCGCAGATAGTCCCACAGTGGTTCGCCGCTGCGATCATTGGCGATGTAGTGAAGGACGAGGAAGTCGCGAATCCGATCGTAGTGCATGGCGAACAGGCGGTTGAATTCCGCCGGCAAGCGTGGATCGCCGGTCTGGCCGCGGTTCGGGATTAGCTTCAGAAGGTCGACGACCGCGGCCTGGATCAGATAAATGCTGGTCGACTCAAGCGGCTCAAGGAAGCCGCTCGCCAATCCAATGGCGATGCAATTGTTCTGCCAGGCGAGCTTGCGTCGACCCGCTGCGAAGCGGAGCAACCGGGGTTCGTCCTGGGGTTCTCCATCGAGCTGCTGGAGAAGCGCATCACGCGCCGCGTCCTTAGTGATGAACCGGCTTGAGAAGACGTATCCGTTGCCGGTGCGGTGCTGCAGCGGGATGCGCCATATCCATCCGCCGCTCTGCGCTGTCGAACGCGTGTAAGGGGTAAAATCGTCCGAGCGTTCGCACGGCACCGCCAGAGCGGAATCGCAAGGCAGCCAGTGGGTCCAGTCCTCCCAGCCCACTCCCAGGGTCGCGTCGAGCAACAGCGATCGAAAACCGGAGCAGTCGACGAAAAAGTCCGCGGCCAGCTCCTCGCCCGTTTCGAGCATGACCGAGGT
>DASSFK010000315.1:0-2152 GCA_035694565.1 Sphingomicrobium sp. | reverse complement strand
AACTACTCGATTGGAAACGCGCTTCTGGCGTTGTCACAGTGTGTCCAGCGCAAATTAACCCCGGGCCCCCTGAACACATTCAAGGGCTGGCAGGAGTTAGGCCGGTATGTGAAGAAGGGTGAGCGTGCGCTCACCCTCTGCATGCCGGTAAGCGCCAAGAAAAAGATCAATCCAGAAACCAAAGTCGAAGAAGAGCACGTTCTGATGTACTTCGTTTATCGCCCGAATTGGTTCGTTCTCAGCCAAACGGACGGTGATATGCCGTACGTTCTTCCGACGCCCGGTTTTGAATTCGATACTGCCCTCAACAAACTCGACATTCAGCGGCTGGAATTCGACATCATCGACGGCAACGTCCAGGGCTTCGCTCGGGACCGCGGAATCGCAATAAATCCTGTTGCCCAACTTCCACACAAAACGACGTTCCACGAGCTGGCCCACATTGTTCTGGGTCATACCCAGCAGGCGGTTATGGTCGAGTCGGACGCGACGCCTCGCTCGATTCGGGAGGTCGAAGCCGAATCGGTTGCCCTAATCTGCTGCGAAGCTCTCGGGTTACCGGGAATTGCATACTGCCGTGGGTACTTGCAATTTTGGCTCCGCGATGAGAAGGAGATTCCAGCCCAGTCTGCACAGCGAATCTTCTGTGCGGCAACAGCGATCCTAAAAGCCGGCTCAGAGACCAAGAGCTAACAACTAAGGAAGGACCGCTGATTAGAGAGCGCGGCGACCTGGTTTGGCTGCGCTATTTCGAGGGGGTTCAGGCACCTTTGCCTAAATCGAGTCGGATAGTCCGCCCATAGTATAGGCAACAGGCCTCGGACGATCAGTTGCCGATCCGATCCTACTTCACGCCCGAACGGATCGAGGTCGCTCGTATTCGATCAAGCAAAATCCGACAATACTGCCGAGCCAGTCTTTCCGTCTCGGGATTGTTTAGAGGCACAGGCAGAGACGTGAAGCAGCCAGAATCAGGGAATTGAGTTGTCGTGCTTGCGATGGACGCAGTTGACCGCTGCCGTTGCCAAGGATTCTGGTCGGACGCGGCACGCGATTGTAAGAAATTTTGTAAGCCAGATTGGCCGAATCACTCAGCAGCGAAAAAGGAGTGGGCGGCCCGAGCAATCGCCTTGAGAACTTGCAGGCCATCCTGTTGTGAACCGGTATCGAACTGTGCGCCCGCATGGTCGACGGCATTGCTGACCATGGCAACCGACGCTACCGCGGCTTGCCGAGCGATGCCAAAGGCAAAAAGCGATGCGGCCTGCATCTCGACCGCGAGTGCACCTTGCCTGGCCCACTTATTAAGCTGTGTTTTGGTTTCCCGGTAAGGCGCATCTGTCGTCCACACTTTTCCCGAGCGCACGGCCCATCCGGTGGCGATCAGCTCGCGCTCAAGAAGGGGGATCAGCGGCGAGCTGCACGCGACTTCACTGCCTGCTGGCAGGTAGTGATAGGAAGTTCCCTCGTCACGAATCGCGCTGGTTGCCACGACGAGACACGGCAGCGGTAAATCGGGAGATACGCGACCGGCGGAGGTCAGCCCGACGATGAGCTTGGCTCCCACGGCCTGGAGCTGCTCGGCGATCAGTACGGCGTAAGGTCCACCGATGGTTCGCGCGATAATTCCGCAGTTAACTCCTTCGAGACCCACCGTGAACATCGTGGTGTGAAAACATGCCCAAGGTACGAAGGGCTTGGCTATGCCATCGCGAACCAGCCAGTCGGTCAGATCCCCATCGAATTCCAGAATACACACGGGGGGAACGATACCGGCCGGTATCTGCCGGCTTCGGCGCACATCATCGATCAAGTTCTCGGGGGTGAATGCGGACGGCTGATCCAGGGCATGGTCGAGGATCGGAGGAGTCAAATCTTCCGTCATGCCCTGGACCCATCACATCGCCGCGTCCGGTTAAAGGTGATTTTCATTCGATGAAGCAGTATAGACGACATCGATTGAAACGAGCCGCGCGTTTCCTATTGTGCGTCCACCCACTTATCGGAGCCGGTCACCTTGACGGCCACATTCGTAAAGAAAATTCGCGCCGGCTTGCCGTCCGCCGTACCGCGATGGTCCGTGGAGAAAAGGATCGGGCCAGCCTTCTTGTAGCCCGCCCAGGTGGTGGTGACATTGCTTGGCTTCTTGGGT
>DASSFK010000314.1:0-3024 GCA_035694565.1 Sphingomicrobium sp. | reverse complement strand
GAACGGCCGCTGCCGATTTCCACGCCGAAGCTGATCGTCAGATCGATCGACATGCCGTCCACGCGGGCCGGGTTGCGGAACAGGGTATAGAGCGCCTCGATGTGATTGGCGAAGGGCACCCGGGTATCTTCGAACCAGGCGAAGATACCGCCGTCGCCTTCGTAAAGCGTCCGTTCCGGAGCGCCGACACGAAGGCGAGACACGATCTGCTCGATGAGCAGGCGCTCCTGCTCCGGCGGAAGCGCAGCCGCGATCTCCGCGTAATTGAGGACACGCGCCGCAATGAGTGCCTGCTCACGGCCTGCCTTGAATGCGCGCAGCGCGCTAAGATTGGGAAGACCCGACACTGTGTTGACCAGCCCGCGCTGCCGCCACCGCCTCCAAGTCAGGGCAGTCCCGACAATGACCAAAGAGAAGAGGGCGGGGGTAACATCGAAAAAGATCTGCCGCGCCTCGAGAGCGGCCGTACCGAACGACAAAGTCGAGGCAGCAATGCCCAGGATCAGATTGGATTGTCCTGCCGACCTGCGGGTCGTGGCCAGCCAGCACGCGCCGAGCGCAACCAGCAGGGCGGGTAGCCAGCCAAGGTACATGACCTTGCCCGACCGCAGTGTTTCGGCGCCGAGGATCTGGACGTATGCGCCGCCCATCTTTCCCCAACCGGGAATGTAATATTGATCGATTCCCTCGGCAGTCGCTCCGACTACGACATCCTTGCCTTTGAGGACCGTGAGATCTGCTCGGCCGTTCAGAAGGTCGGCGGCAGAGATCACTGGGATGCTTGCCGGGTTCGTGGAATAGTCTGGAATGAAATTCTGCCCGACCTGTCCGCGGGCGTTCGCGAGCTTCGCGGCAAAGGTCGGAATCTCCTTGTTCGACACCTTTCCGGCATAGTCGAGTCGCCACACGACGTTCTGATAATTGTACGCCGCGCTGATCAGACCCAACTCGGCGTGCTTGCTTACGATCGTCGGGATCTGGAGCTCGGCGTCCTTCACACCAATGTCGGGTCGGGCGCTTACCGGAAGGATCACATTGCCGGCGCTCGAAATAGCCTTGGTGAACAGGGCATCGTCAGACGGATCACTTCGTCCGTTGAACTGAATGTCGAAGAAGACCCGCTTCGCGCCAGCCGTCGAGAGCTGGTCGGTCAGCTTTGCATGCTGACTTCGCGGCCAGGGCCAGCGTCCGATTTCACGAAGCGATCGATCGTCAATCGCGACCAGGGCGATATCTCCGCTTGCCTTGTGAACGTGAAGGCTGTTGCGCGCGACGCGGAGCATATTTTCGGCCGGTTCGCCGAAGTTGATCAGGCCGAAGACGAGAGAAGCCACTGCCGTCCAGATCAGCAGTTTCCAGCGGGATGGCTCACCCTTGTTCGTCTTCCGCAAGCGCACCGAGAGCACTTTCCTTCCTTCGTGCTTCCGGTCTGCCGCATAAAGGTTATCAAATCGGAAACCGTTAACCGGTTAACGAGAGAAATTCCTCTCCGCTTTTGGCGCTGTCCTATTGCTGCCGAATTGTGCATGGTCGCGCCCGGATGATCTGCAATCACAGCGCACCCGATCCCGTTACCTTTGCTCCCATGACTCGCGCGCGTGCGTGGACAGGCGCGCTCAGGGGCGAATTTGGTGAACTTCCAGCGTCGAAGAGGGGCTGATGGACTTTATCTCGATCCTGTCGATTTTCGTTCTGGCCTGCTTCGTCGGCTATTTCGTGGTCTGGTCGGTGACTCCGGCCCTCCACACGCCGCTGATGAGCGTGACGAACGCCATTTCCTCCGTGATCGTTGTTGGCGCACTTATCGCATCGGCTTCCGCGGGCAGCGCCTCATCGACGTGGCTCGGCCTGGTCGCGGTTGCGCTTGCCAGCGTGAACATCTTCGGCGGGTTCGCCGTCACCGCTCGAATGCTCGCCATGTACAAGAAGAAGGAGCGCTAGAGCGTGGAGGCTGCGCACGTCACGCCCGCCTGGGTACTTCTCGCTTACTTGATCTCCGGCGCCTGCTTCATCCTCGCGCTTAGGGGATTGTCGAGCCCGGAAAGCAGCCGCCGCGGCAACCGTGCCGGTATGATCGGCATGGCCATTGCCGTGATCACGACGCTCATCACACACGTCGATCTAAGCAAGCACTGCTTGAAACTCCCCGACGCCGAGCCGTCCTATTTCAACGATTGTTTGGCCGGAGGGCCGATCGATTTCATTCTAATTGCCGCTGCAATTGTGATTGGTGGCGGCATTGGCCTCGTCACCGCGCGCCGTATCCAGATGACGGCGATGCCCCAGCTGGTCGCGGCCTTTCACAGCCTCGTCGGAATGGCGGCAGTGCTGGTCGGCGCGGCTGCATACCTGAATCCGGATGCGTTTGGCATCCTCGGTCCCGACGGAATCCTCCAGGTCAGTCGCGTCGAGATGGGCCTCGGCGTCGCAATCGGCGCCATCACTTTCTCGGGCTCCGTGATTGCCTTCCTGAAGCTCAACGGGAACATGTCCGGAAAGCCGATCATGCTTCCGGCCCGACACGTCATCAACCTTGGAACCCTGGCCGGGATCCTCGGACTGATCGCCTATTTTACACAGGACCAGCATCCGTGGGTCTTCTTCACGGTCATGGGGCTGAGCTTCGCCATCGGCTTCCTGCTCATCATCCCGATCGGCGGGGCGGACATGCCCGTCGTGATCTCGATGCTGAACAGCTACTCGGGCTGGGCCGCGGCGGCGATGGGCTTCACGCTCCACAACAGCGCGATGATCATTACCGGTGCTCTCGTCGGAAGCTCGGGCGCGATCCTCAGCTACATCATGTGCCGGGCGATGAACCGCAGCTTCATTTCAGTCATCGCCGGCGGTTTCGGAGGCGATGCGGTCGCTGGCGGAGCCGCTGCAGCGATCGATCGTCCGTACAAGCGGGGCTCGGCCGAGGATGCCGCCTTCCTGATGAGCCAGGCCGACCAGGTCATCATCGTTCCCGGCTACGGAATGGCGGTCAGCCAGGCCCAGCACGCGCTTCGCGAAATGGCCGAC
>DASSFK010000313.1:0-4778 GCA_035694565.1 Sphingomicrobium sp. | reverse complement strand
AGGCGCGTGGCGGTTGTCGCGCGTGGTGGCGGTTCGTTCATCTGCCAGGGATTCGACGCGGAGCTCATCGTCAACGATCCCGGGATCGGCCCGCAGCGTTGTCTCGTGAACAGCGTTCGACGGCTTACCGACGAAGAAGCCCGCGCCCTCAAATATTATAAATAGTCAGGCCGCATCGGGCGGAACGACGACGTTCCGGCCGCGGGTCACCGCTCCAAGCATCCCGCCGAGTGCGAGGATCGCGCCTGCTATCGCGAGCGGAGTCCAGCGATAGCCTTCGAGGATTGTCGAAAAGCCCATCGCGATGATCGGAACGAGAACGCTCGAATAGGCGGCCTTGGCCGGGCCGATCTTGCGAACCACCGGATAATAGAGGCTGAAAGTCAGGACCGAAGCCGGAAGGGCGAGGTAGAAGACCCCGAGCCAGTAACCGGGCCGGCTGTCGAATACGGGTGGACCGGTCATCGCAAACGCAAATGCACAGTCCATCACGGCGCCCGCCGCCATCGACCATGCAATCATGCTGAAGAGCGGGAAGCGCCGGACCTCGTCGCGCGCCTGGTAGACATTTGCCGCCGAGGCACCGACCATGCCGGCGAGCGTCAAGGCGATGCCGACAATTATCTCGCCGGCCCGGGCGGAATGCTGTTGGAATTCATGGACGAATAGCAGTCCGATGCCGGCAATCGCGACCAGCGAACTCGAAATGAAGCGGCCGCTGGGGCGATGCCTGAGGAAGGCCCACGCCATCAACGTGCTGGGGATTAGAAGAAGCGCGAAGATGGTTGCCACGACGCCCGAAGTAATGTGCCGCTCGGCGAGGTACACCGCGTTGAAGTTGATGCAGAACTGCGCGAACCCGAGGAACAAAGCAGGAAGGATTGCCCCACGTCCAAGGCGCAGGCTCTCGCCCTTCCATCGCGCGACCAGGGCCATTGCGGTGGCGGCGATGATGAAGCGGTAGGCGACTGACCATTGCGGGGGGACGATGCCGAGCTGGTCGCGGATGACAATCCAGGTCGAACCCCAGATCGCGGTGAAAATGGCGAAGGGCAGGCCGACCTCGGCGAAGGTCGACCGTCGTTCGCTCACAGGGCTGCGATCGCCGCGGCGAGTTGCTCCACGGGCTCGCCGCGCTGGTCCCAGCTGGTCACAAATCGGATCTCGTCCGGTCCCCAGTCGTAGAAATCGAAGCCCTCGGCGCGGAGGGATTCAGCTTCCTCGGAGGTTGCGCGGACGAATATTTCATTGGCTTCGACCGGGTAGATCAACCTCTCTCCAGCCGCTCGACCAATGGTCCGCGCTGCCGCATTGGATGCCCGGGCATTGTCGAGCCACAAGCCGTTCTCGAGCATCGCCAGAATCTGAGCGGCGAACATGCGACCTTTGGAAGCGAGATGACCAGCGCGCTTTCGGCGAACCGCTATCTCGTCGGCGAGTTCGGTCCTGAACAGGATCAACGCCTCGGCATTGAGTCCGCCGTTTTTGACGAATCCGAAACTGAGCGCGTCGACGCCGGAGCGCCAGGTCAGGTCCGCCACGCTGTCCCCGGTGCTGACAACGGCATTGGCGAAGCGCGCACCATCCATGTGGAAGGTCAGGCCGCGGCGCTTCGCGGTCTCGCCGAGCGAACCGACTTCGGAAGCCGAATAGACGAGGCCATATTCGGTCGCATTGGTGATCGAGAGGGTCTTCGGCTGAACCTGATGGACGTCCTTCCGCACCCGGCCGACCGCCGCCTCGACCGCTTCGACCGAGAGCTTCGCGCCAGCTCCGTCGACCAGCATCAACTTCGCGCCGTCGGCGAAGAATCCCGGCGCTCCGGCTTCGTCGACCTCGATATGGGCGTCGCGGTGGCAGACGATTCCGCCATAGGGCGGGCAAAGCGCTGCGAGAGCAAGACAGTTCGCCGCCGTCCCCGTCAGCACCCAGAACGCTCGGACCTCGGTCTCGAACACTTCCGAAAATGCGCGGTCGAGGCCTTGGCTCAACGCGTCGCCGTCATAGGCCGTGTCGAGATGGTTCGAGCGAGCGATTGCCTCGATCACAAAAGGGTGAGCCGCGGCCGCATTGTCGGAGAAGAAGCGCATGACCTCCGCCGAATGGCGGCGGGCGCAACGCTCGTCAATCTACGGAAATGGTGCTGCCGGTGAGGATTGAACTCACGACCTCAGCCTTACCAAGGATGCGCTCTACCACTGAGCTACGGCAGCACTGACCGGAGGAGGGGGCGCTATGGCCAAGCGGCTCGCGCCCGTCAACCCGACTTGCCCGCCTCCGCGACCTCCGCTTAGGGAAGCGCCATGTCGGCCAAGGACAAGGAACGCGAGGAACGGCTCGCCGCGGCGCTTCGCGAAAATCTGCGGCGCAGGAAAGCCCAGGCGCGGGAACTGGACACGAAGGCGGACGAACCGCCCAAGCGCGACTAGATCGGCGCGCAGGCCCTTTCGAGCCAGGCGAGATCCTCGCCGGTCAGCCGCGGGCCGATCTTTTCCAGCACCTTGGCGTGATAGGCGTCGAGCCAAACCCGCTCCCTTTCGCTGAGCATGGCCTTGTTGATCAGCCGCCGCTCGATCGGGGCGAAGGTCAACGTCTCGAATCCGAGCGTCTCCTTCTCAGCTCCCTCGACCGGAGCGTCGACGACCAGGACGAGGTTCTCGATGCGGATGCCGTACTCGCCGGTCTTGTAGTAGCCGGGCTCGTTCGAGAGGATCATGCCCGCTCGAAGCGGCTCGTCGCCGCCGGCCTGGGCGCTTCCCGCCGGTGAGATTCGCTGCGGCCCTTCGTGTACGGACAGGAAACTGCCGACGCCGTGGCCCGTGCCATGAGCATAATCGAGGCCCGCTTCCCACAGCGGCCGCCGGGCGAAGCTGTCGAGCTGCGTTCCGCGTGTGCCCTTCGGGAAGATTGCGGTCGCGACAGCGATATGACCCTGCAGCACCCGCGTGAAGCGATCGCGCATTTCGTCGGTAGGCTCGCCGACGACGACCGTGCGGGTGATGTCGGTCGTACCGTCGAGATACTGGCCGCCCGAATCGATCAAATAGATCGAATTCATCTCGAGCTTGCGGTTGGTCTTCTCGCTCGAGCGGTAGTGAACGATCGCGCCGTTTGGCCCCGCTCCCGAAATGCTGTCGAACGAGAGGTCGCGAAGTTCCGGGTCCTCGCGGCGAAGCGCCTCGAGATGGTCAGATGCCTTCAGCTCGTCGACGTTGCCGTTGGGCGCCTCGGCCTCGACCCAGCGGAGAAAGCGCGAGATTGCCGCGCCGTCGCGATACTGCGCCGACTTCTGTCCGGCGATCTCGACGGCATTCTTGATCGCTTTCGGAAGAATCGTCGGATCGCGCACCGGAATGATCTTCGCACCGGCCTTGTCGAGCGCCTCGAAGATCGCCGCGACCGCCCGCTCGGGATCGACCGCGACGGTCTGGCCCTTCAGCTCGCCGAGCGCCGCCTCGAACGCATTGCGGTCGTGCAGGCGAACGCCATTTCCGAGATGCTTCTGAACCTCCGGGCTGATCTTCTCCGGGTTCACGTAGAGGTCGGCGGTTCCATCCGAGCGAACCAGAGCGAACGCCAGGGCAACCGGCGTCCGCGAGACATCCTGGCCACGGACGTTGAACGCCCAGGCAATCGAATCGAGCGCCGACAGAACCGCGGCATCGGCGTCCTGCTCGGTCAGCCAGTCGGCGATTTCCTGTCGCTTGTCGGCGGACGAGCGTCCCGTGTACTTCTCGGCCTGGACAACGAGGTGTGCCTTCGATGCCTCGGGTCGATCGGACCAGACCTTGTCGATCGGGTTCTGTTCGACCGCGACCAGCTCGGCGCCGCGGGCCGCGAGCGCCTCGGTCGCCTTCTTCACCCAGTCGCGGCTGTGCAGCCACGGGTCGTAACCGATGCGCGCTCCCTTCGGCGCATGTTCCTTAAGCCAGTCGGCGACGCTGGTCTCCGGAACCGACTGGTAGGACCAGTCCTTGCCGTCGACCTGGCTTCGAACCTGCAAAGTGTAGCGTCCGTCGACGAAGATCGCGGCTTCCTGCGGCAGGACCACCGCCGAGCCCGCTGAGCCCTCGAAGCCCGTCAACCAGGCGAGGCGCTGCGCATAGCTGCCCACATATTCGCTCATATGTTCATCGGTGAGCGGAACGACGAAGCCGTCGAGCTGGTCGGCTTTGAGCTGCTCGCGAAGTGCCTTCAGGCGATCTGCATAGCTGGACATCGCTGCTACCTAGGCTCGCTCGCCTGCCTCAACAAGCTCGGCCGCCCCCGCGCCGGATGATCAGGCAGGAACGTACTTCAACCTGATCACATCGACGTCGACCTTGTCGCTGGCGACGAGGCGGAGTGGCGGCCGGGGACCGGCGAAATAGGGATTGCCGCCACCAAGGACGACCGGGTGCAGGTAGATTCGATACTCATCGATCAGGCCCATGTCTGTCAGGCTTCGTGCCAGGTCCGGTCCGCCAACTTCGATTTCTCCGTCGACCTCCGCCTTGAGCTGGCGGATCGCTGCCTCGAGATCATCGCCGACAAGCGTGGCGTTGGGGCCGAGGGACTTCAACGTTCGCGACACGACCCACTTCGGTTGGCGCCGCCATGCCTCGGCGAACTCGCGTTCCGCCGCGCCCCAGTCGGGTTGGTCCTCGTCCCAATAGCGCATGATCTCGTAGAGCTTGCGGCCGTAGAGGCTGCCGGCCTGGCTGCGGGCCTCCTCGATGAAGTGACGGAAGAGCGCGGGACTCGGCATGAACTTCATGTGGTCGACGTAGCCGTCGAGC
>DASSFK010000312.1:0-3123 GCA_035694565.1 Sphingomicrobium sp. | reverse complement strand
TTCGCAATCCTCGCTTGGATGTTCTGGAAGACCCAGTCCCGGTATGAGCCCGGCAAGCTCGTTGGAGCCTTCACCCTCTTCTACGGCTTGTTCCGCTTCCTTATCGAGTTCGTCCGCGAGCCGGACTCGCAGCTGGTCGGCTTTGCCCAGGCGACCGGTCTCCACATGGGTCAGTGGCTTTCGCTTCCGATGATCCTGCTCGGCGCCTGGCTGATGTGGACGGCGAAGGGCCGCCGTGAGCGCGTGGAGCCGGTCGCCGGAACGGAGAGCGTCGCCTGACTCCGCTGGAGCGGGCGCTGAGGGAGCGAATCCAGGCCGAGGGCCCGATCACCGTCGAGGCCTATATGGAGGCGTGCAACGCTTATTATTACGCGACGCGCGACCCGCTCGGCCGCGACGGCGATTTCACGACCGCACCCGAAATCTCGCAGATGTTCGGCGAGCTCGTCGGCGCCGCGCTTGCCGACGTCTGGGTGCGGGCAGGGAAGCCCGCCGAGGCGATCTACGCCGAGCTCGGACCAGGGCGAGGAACGCTCGCAGCGGATGCGCTGCGGGTGCTCAGGACCGCAGGATTCGAAGGCCCGGTTCACCTCGTCGAAACCAGTCCCACGCTTCGTCAGCGGCAGTCGGAAAACGTGCCGGATGCCCATTGGCATGACGCAATCGAAGACTTGCCTGCGGCGCCTCTGCTGCTTGTCGCCAACGAATTCTTCGACGCTCTGCCGGTTCGGCAGTTCGTCGGAGCCGAAGAGCGCAGGGTGATGGTCGCGGCAGGCGGGCTGGCGTTCGATCGGGATGGTGAAATCTTCGAGAAGTCGCCCGCCCAGCAGGCTGCGGTCCTGGCCATTGCGACCTGCCTTGCGCAGTGCGGCGGCGTCGGACTGATCATCGATTACGGCCATGAGCACAGCGCCTCCGGCGACACGCTTCAGGCCGTTCGCGGGCATCGCTACGTTCCGACCCTGGTCGATCCCGGCGAGCAGGATCTGACTGCGCACGTCGATTTCGAGGCGCTGGGGCGAACGGCTCGCGATGCCGGAGCATCGGTGACATCGGTCGTAACCCAGGGCGACTGGCTGAACGCCCTCGGGATCGGAGCCAGAGCGGCGGCCATCGCGACCACCAATCCGGAGCGGGTTCCCGAGCTTGAAACGGCGATCGACCGCTTATGTCACGAAGAGCAGATGGGGCAATTGTTCAAGGTCATGGCCATCCATTCGCCGAAGTGGCCTGTACCAGCAGGATTTCCGGAATGAACCTCACCACCCGCCGGGCCGGAGTCGAAGACGCAGCGGCGGTCGATCGCGTCTTTCGAACCAGCTTCATCGATACATTCGCCCATCTCTACCGACCCGAGGATCTCGAGGCCTTTCTGGCCAAGTTTTCGCTGGATGCCTGGGCTCGCGAGCTCGGTGACGAGCGCTTCGTCTTCCAGCTCGCCGAGGCCGACGGGCTACCGATCGGCTTCGTGAAGCTTGGCCCTCCCGAACTTCCAATCGAGGCGAATGAGCCATGGGGCGAGCTTCGCCAGCTCTACGTGCTCAACGAATGGCGCGGCGCCGGCGCTGCTCGGCGTCTGATGGATTGGGCGCTCGAGGAGGCCAAGGCCCGAGAGGTCAACGCGCTTTACCTGACCGTCTACACGGACAATCACCGCGCTCGTCGCTTCTATGAGAAGTACGGCTTCGTCGAGGTCGGTCCCTACGCTTTCATGGTTGGCGAGCAGGCCGACGAGGACGTGATCATGCGCAAGAGCCTGTGAGCGTCGACGTCTTCCGTTCCGACCTTCTCGAAGAGGTGCCCCATGGGTTCTTCGGTCGCAGAGGCGGCGTTTCCGAAGGCGAGATGTGGGGCCTCAACGTCGGTTACGGCAGCGGCGATGATCCCGACCGGATCGCCGAGAACCGAAGGCGGGCGATCGCGGCCGTGCTTCCGGGATCGAGCCTCGCGACCGTCCACCAGATCCATTCACCAGAGGTCGTCTACGTCGACAAGGCCTGGCCGCAGGACGAGAGGCCGCGAGCCGATGCGATGGTGACGGATCGGCCGGGGCTCTTGCTCGGCGTGCTTACCGCCGATTGCGCGCCGGTCCTGTTCGCTGACGAAGCGGCCGGTATCGTGGCCGCCGCGCATTCCGGCTGGCGCGGTGCATTGGGTGGCGTGAACGAGGCAACCATCGAAGCCATGGAAAGCCTCGGCGCCAAGCGCGAGCGCATCGTCGCCGCAATCGGCCCAAGCATTGCGCAGCAGTCTTACGAGGTCGACGACGGATTTCGCGCGAATTTCCTTCGACAGAATGCGGCCAACGAGCGCTTCTTTATCGCCGGACCAGCCGGAAAGCCGCATTTCGACCTCCCCGGCTACATCCTCGAGCGCCTGTCCGCTGCCCGAATCGAGAAAGCCGAAGCCCTGGCGCTGGACACCTATTCCGACCCGGATCGCTTCTATTCCTATCGCCGTTCGACCCACCGGAATGAGCCGTCCTACGGGCGGCAGATCGGAATGATCGGCCGGCCGATGAAAAGCTGAGCTTATGGATAAGCCGCGGACTTGATTGGCCACCGACCCAGTGAGGCGCTAAGGCGCGCCTCGACAGGAGACGTTTTTTGCCTACCGAAGACGATATCAGCGGCTCGCCCCACCGGCGTCCGAAACAATCCCCCACCAGCATCGGCAACCACAGGCTCAAGCCATCGACACTGATGCTCGGTTACGGGTTCGATCCCGCTCTCAGCGAAGGCTCGCTGAAGCCGCCGGTCTTCCTCACCTCGACCTTCGTGTTCGAAAAGGCCGCCGACGGTAAACGCTTTTTCGAGGGCGTGACCGGCAAAAGGCCGGGCGGAGCTGAAGGCCTGATCTATTCGCGCTTCAACGGTCCCAACCAGGAAATCCTCGAGGATCGCCTCGCCGTTTGGGAAAGCGCGGACGATGCGCTCGCATTCTCGAGCGGCATGTCGGCCATTGCGACTTTGTTGCTGACCCTCGTTCAGCCGGGGGACGTGGTCGTCCATTCGGGCCCGCTCTATGCCGCGACGGAGACGCTGATCGCGAAGATCCTCGGCCGCTTCGGCGTTTCCTACCTCGACTTCCCGTCCGGCGCGTCCCGCGAGGAAATCGACGAAG
>DASSFK010000311.1:0-14199 GCA_035694565.1 Sphingomicrobium sp. | reverse complement strand
GAAAACTGGGCACGTTTTCAGGCTACCGAGTCGGCCTGAGCCTTCTTGGCCGCGGTCCAGAGCGTCTCCATCTCATCCAGCGACATGTCGGTGAAGCCGGGAGCTTTCTCGATTTCCCGAAAGCGCCGTTCGAACTTGCGGCTGGCCTCGCGCAACGCTGCTTCAGGCTCGATGTTAAGTTTGCGTGCCAAGTTCACGACGGCAAACAGTAGATCGCCCATTTCCTCGAACATCGGCTGATGCTCCGTCTCGCGCTCGAGCTCTTCCAGCTCTTCGTCGATCTTCGCTCTCGGACCGGTCGCGTCCGGCCAGTCGAAGCCGGTTCTTGCCGCGCGTCGCTGCAGCTTGGCCGCTCGCTCCAGCGCCGGCAGCGCAAGCGCGACGCCCGCAAGCGCGCTCCTGTCGGGATTTGCGGCGCGTTCCTCGGCCTTGATGATCTCCCACAGGTGATGGCCACCTTGCTCAGCGTCGCCAAAGATGTGCGGATGGCGCCGTTCCATCTTGTCGCCGATGCGATTTAGGACGTCGTCGAGCGTGAATGCGCCGGCTTCCTCCGCAATTTGCGCGTGAAACACGACCTGGAGCTGCAGATCGCCGAGTTCGTCGGCAAGCGCGTCCAGGTCGTCACGAGCGATTGCGTCGGCGACTTCATAGGCTTCCTCAATCGTATAGGGCGCGATCGTCGCAAAGGTCTGGACGCTGTCCCATTCGCAACCACTGACGGGATCACGCAGGCGTTTCATGATCGAAACGAGGCGTTCAAGGCTCAAAGGGGCTTCTCCATCGCGTCGGCGCTTCCAAATCTCTAAGTATGATAATAGTCATTATGTAAAATTACACTATACTCAGGGGACCAGGATCAGCCATCTGCCCTCGACCCCCCAGCGCTGCAGCGACGACAGGAAGTTCATTCCAAGCACGTTCAAATCATCATCGTCCGCGATGTGCAGCGCAAGATTGCGACGCTTGATGTCGCCCACTTCCAATTCATCGGCTTGTCCCGTCGCCACGCGAATGAACCCGTTGCCGGTGCGTACGATCTGATTCCGGTTCGGGCTGACGCGAACGCCAACATGGGCGGCCGTGTCCCGGCCGATGGTCGTCATCGTGGCGCCGCTGTCGACCAGGAACTTCACCTTCTTGCCGTTGACCAAGCCGTCGACCCAGAAATGACCGTCGATCGCCATCGGAATTCGGATCTCGCGGCCTTGCTTGACCGGCTCGCCAGTCGCTTCGGACCGAAGCCTTTGAGCAACGTACCCGAGGTCATCCCGGAACGTGAAAACCACGAAACCGCCCGCAAAGATCGCGATCCAGGCCAGCGCCATGGTCACAGCACGTGCAATCGGCTCGCGCCGGGACATCAGAGCGCCCAATATGAGCATGAGCGCCATCAACAGGTAGAGACCGCCCAGCATCAGGCTGTTGGTCATCACGGCTGAAGCACCAGGTAATTGCCTTCGACGCGCCAGCTCTGAAGCGATGAGAGAAAGTTCATACCGAGAAGATTGACGTCGTCATTCTCATTGATGTCGACTGGAAAGTCGGTCCGTTCGATCGAGCCGACCTCAAGCCGGTCCGCCCAGCCCTTGGTTGCCCGAGCTGGACCATTTGCGGTGCTGACGATGATGTGCTCGTTGCCGATCGGCATTTTGCTTGCCTCGGCAACGCTTCTGGAAACGGTCGTAACGGAGGCGCCGCTATCCACCATGAAGCGCACGTCGACGCCGTTCAGCTTCGCCGACACCCAGAAATGCCCATCGTCAGCCATCGGGATCCTGAGCTCGTCGCCATCCTGGATGGAGGTGCCCAGGGCTTCGGCTTTAAGCCGTTGGCCGAAGCCGGAAAATTCGCTTCGGAAAGAGAACAGGATGAACGCCGTTCCGAATATCGCGACCCAGGCAAGGGCCATCTTGAGCGTTTTGCTGATCGGCTGGCGCAACCCGAACAGGGAACTCGCGACGAACAGGAGCGCGATGATCGAATAAATGAGATAAGGCCCCTTCTCTTCCATTACGGCTCGATCTCCAGTCCATCATGTGCGGGGGCGGCCCAATTCGGCAACTCATCCACCAGCGCACGGTAATCCATGCTGTTGTTGAGATGCGAGAGGTAGAGTTGGCCGACCCGCAATTCCTCCGCCCACGCGAGCACGGCGTCGAGATGCGTATGCGTCGGATGCGGCCGACGGCTTAGGCAATCGCTGATCCAGACGTCCACGCCTTCATAGAGCGCGCGCATTTCCGCGGTCAGTTCGTTGAAATCGATGGCATAAGCAAGTGATCGCCCGTCTTGGTCGATGCGCAGTCCAAGTGACGTGATTCCCCCGTGAGGTTGATCGACGAAGCGTATCCTCGCCCCGCCGAAGGCCAGTTCGGAACCGACTTCCTTCGGCTCGCCAACCGCCTTGTAGAGTTCCCCGCTCTTGAAGATGTAGCCGAAACGCCGCTGGAGGCCCTCGAGCACGCTTGCGCGAGCGTAGAAGGAAACCGGGTGCCCCATGCCCTGAGCAACGGCGCGTAGTTCATCGATCCCGTGGCAGTGGTCGGCATGATCGTGAGTAATGATCACGCCATCGACGGTCGCGACATCCGCCTCAAGCAGTTGCTGGCGGACGTCCGGGCCGCAATCGACGAGGAGGCGCTTGCCGTCGCTCTCAATCAGGATTGACGAGCGGAGGCGCCGGTTACGCGGCTCGGCGGGATCGCATTCGCCCCAGTCGTTCCCGATCCGCGGAACACCGAAGGAGGTCCCGCAGCCGAGAATCCGGACCTTCACGCAGCGGCCCGGGAGAACAATCGGAAAAAGTTGGCGGTCGTGGTTTCCGCAAGCGCTTCAGGCTGCTCGTCGCGCAATTCGGCTATGAACGCTGCCGTGTCCGCCACGAATGCCGGCTCGCAGGTCTGCCCTCGATGCGGAACCGGAGCCAGGAAGGGCGAGTCCGTCTCGACCAGCATGCGATCACTGGGGAGCCACTTGGCGGTGTCCTGCAAGTCCTTCGCATTCTTGAAGGTCACGATGCCGGACAGGGAGATATGGAAGCCGAAATCCAGGGCTTTGCGGGCAAGATCCGCGGTTCCGGTGAAGCAGTGCAGGACGCCGGTGACGCCACCTTCCCGCACGGCGCGTCCGAGGATTGCAGCCGTATCGTCCTCCGCATCGCGGGTGTGGACAACCAGCGGAAGCCCACTTTTGCGCGCCGCGTCGATGTGGGCCTCGAAGCGCTCGCGCTGCGCTGCTCGGTCGCTCTTGTCGTAGTGATAGTCGAGGCCACACTCGCCAAGCGCGACCACTCGCGGGTGGACGGCGGCTTCGACCAGCGCCGCCGTGCCAAGGTCCGGATGAGCATCAGCCTCGTGAGGATGGACGCCCACCGTCGCCCAGACGTCGCTGTTCCGTTCGGCAGCGCCCAAGACCTCACCCCACTCGTTCTGGCGGGTCGAAATGTTGAGAAAGCCCGTCACGCCCCGCGCCCGCGCATTGGCGAGCACTTCGTCCTGCCGCTCCGCTAGGCCGGCGTAGTTGAGGTGGCAGTGGCTATCGATCAGCCTCACGCCGCCGCCTCCTCATCCTCCGAGAGCTCGATGCGCGGGAACAGCGGCTGCGGCTGTGCGATCGGCTGACCATCCTTTCCGGCGTCGATCTGGCTCAACAGCTTGTCGGCCGACGCCGGGATTACCGGCGCGACCGCCTGAGCAAGCTTGCGGACAGCAACAACGAGCGTCCCCAGCACTGCCGCCATCCGCACCGGATCGGTCTTCCGCAGAGCCCAGGGCGCTTGAGCATCGATGTAGGCGTTGCAGGCGAACACCGCGCTCATCCACGCTTCGAGACCTGTCGAGAACGCGTAGTCACCAAAGCGGTCATTCAGCTCCGCACAACCCTGATCGACCTTCTGAAGCAGCTCCTTGTCTTCTGCATCCTCTCCAGCAGCCGGAAGTACTCCGTCCAAGTTCTTGAAGATCATGGAGAAGGTGCGTTGCGCGAGATTGCCAAAGCTGTTGGCGAGCTCGGCGTTCACGCGATTGACGATCGCCTCGGCGCTGTAGCTTCCGTCCTGCCCGAAGGTGACTTCGCGCATCAGGAAGTAGCGCAACTGATCCACGCCGAAGCTCTCTGCCAGCGCGAGCGGGTCGACGACATTGCCAACGCTCTTCGACATCTTCTCCCCGCGCGTGAGCAAGAAGCCGTGGCCGTAGACCATCTTTGGCAGCTCGATGCCCGCCGACATCAGGAAAGCCGGCCAATAGACGGCGTGAAAACGGACCACGTCCTTGCCGATGAGATGGACGTTGGCAGGCCAGTAGCGATCCCACAATTCGGTTTCGTCCGGATAGCCGAGGCCGGTGATGTAGTTCGTCAGCGCGTCGAGCCACACATACATCACGTGATCGCTGCCGCCTGGCACCGGAACACCCCAGTCAAAGCTGGTCCGCGAAATGCTGAGGTCTTTCAGACCGCCTTCGACGAAGCGGACAACTTCGTTGCGCCGACTATCGGGCTGAATGAAGTCCGGATTGGCCGAGTACAGGTCGAGCAATGGCTGCTGGTACTTGGAAAGACGAAAAAACCAGCTCTCCTCGACCGTCCATTCGACGGGGGTATTCTGCGGAGACAGCTTGTTGCCGTCCTCGCTGGCGACCAGCTCGTCCTCTTCGTAATAGGCCTCGTCTCGAACCGAGTACCAGCCCTCGTAGCGATCGAGGTAAAGGTCTCCCCTCTCCTCCATCGCGGTCCAGATCGCCTTGCTGGCACGATAGTGATCCGGTTGCGACGTTCGGATAAAGCGATCGTACGAGACGTTAAGAATATCGCACATCTCTTGGAAAAAGCGCGACATTTTGTCCGCAAACGCTCGCGGTTCAACGCCTTCGATTCGAGCTGCCTGAGCCATCTTTAGCCCATGCTCGTCGGTGCCGGTCTGGAAACGCACGTCGCGCCCCTGCGAACGCTGGAAGCGCGCAATCACGTCGGCGGCGATAGCCTCATACGCATGGCCGATGTGGGGCGGCCCGTTGGGATAGCTGATCGCCGTGGTGATGTAGAAAGGGTCGGTCATTCCCCATCGCCCTAGCCGGGGCGGTTTTGAGCTTCAAGGAACAGGGTCGGCAACCGAAGCGAGGATTCCCCCAAGCTGGAATATTGTCGAGGCTGGATCGAGCGACAGGCGCGGAGCAATCGCGACCAACTCGCGGACCTTCGAATAGGCCTCAACGGCCCGTTGCCGCGGTGCGCCGGAAAGTTTTCGTGTCTCGCGAGCAATCAGGGACGGCAGGATTTCGAGAAAGGCGGCATAACGATCGCCAGCGCCGCGCTTGCCGAGCTCACTCGCGAGGTCGGAGCGGCGCTTGTTGGTTCGATCGCCCTTCAGAAGGATGGCAACGGCCGCTTCCTCGAGCTCAACGAGGTCCAGCTGCACCAGGGCGAGCGCCCGCCCGGCCGACCCACCGGCAGCCGCGAACAGCTGCTCACGTTCAGCGCCTTTTAGTTCGACGTGATAAGACAGGATTGACGTCATGGCGTCGTCATCCAGCGCCTGAAAATCCAGTCTACGGCACCGAGAGCGGATCGTGGGCAGGAGCCGGCCGGGGGCGTGGCTGACGAGGAAGAAGATGGTATTAGCCGGCGGCTCTTCCAGCATCTTGAGAAGCGCGTTGGCCGCCGATTTTTCGAGATCGTCGATGGAGTCGATCACGACGACCCGCCAGGGCGACAGCGCGGGGGTCAGGTCGAACAGATCGCCGAGGGATCGGACCTGGTCGACGGTTATGTTGCGGGCCAGCATACTGGTCTTGTCGTTCACCAGCCGTTCGAGCCATCGAAGATCCGGATGACTTCCGGCCTGCACCAGCTTGGCGATCCGGTGATCTTCTGGCGTCTCGAGCCCGGGAGCATCGACGGCCGGACCTGCCGCTTCTGAAAGCACGCGAGTGGCCGCCTTGCGGGCGAAGGTAACTTTTCCTACTCCCTTGGGCCCCGCAAGCAGCCAGGCGTGGTGAAGCGAGCCGCGCCTCCAGGCCGCTTCAAACTGCTCAACCGCGCGGTCCTGCCCGAAGATCATCAGAAGAGATCCGACAGGTTGTCGATCAGTCTTTGAGTGACGTCCTCAGGGCTTCCCGAGGCGTCGACGATACGCACCCGATCCGGTTCTTCCGCTGCAATGAGGCGAAAGGCGAGATCGACCTTCTGGTGATAGCTTTTCGGCCGACCGCCAATGCGGTCGCTTTCCTCATTGTCTCGCTCGCGAGCGCGCGCCCCTCCTTCGGCCAGTGCGAGGATCAACGTCCGATCGGGAAGGAAGTCGCCGCAGGCGAAACGGTACAATTCACGCACTCGCTCGATCCCGAGGCCGAGGGCTCCTCCCTGGTAGGCCAGCGAGGAATCCAGGAAGCGATCGCTTAGCACCCAGTGACCCTGCTCCAGCGCCGGGCGAATCCTTTTCTCGACGTGATCCGCGCGGGCCGCCGCAAAGAGCAGAGTCTCGGCTTCTGACGACCAGCGCGAATTCTCGCCGCCGAGAAGAAGCGAACGGATCGCTTCCGCGCCTTCGCTTCCACCCGGTTCTCGAGTGACCTCGCAGTGGATCCCGCGCTCGGCCAAAGCGGCATGAAGCGCCCTTAGCTGGGTCGACTTGCCGACCCCCTCTCCGCCTTCGAGCGTGATGAATCGCGGCTCGGCGCTCACGCCATCCCGAACAGCTGCTTGAGGCCGATCCAGGCGCGACCGAAGAAGCCCGCCTCACTGACCGCCTCGCCGGCAACCAGCGGCATCACCTGCTCGCCGTCCGGCATCGCGACGACCAGGTCTGCGACATGCTGCCCCTTGGTGATGGGCGCCTTCACGGGGCCCTGGTAGCGGATCTTCATCGCTCCGGTCTTGGTCAGCACGCCAGCAGGGATCGTCAGCGCGAGATCCCGCGGTGCGACCAGCGGTACTTCACTGCTGCTTCCGAGCTGGACCTTCGCAGAGCCGACGTTAGTCCCTGATTTGAACAAAGGCTTCGACTGCCAGGCGTTGAAGCCCCACTGCATCAGCCGAACCGACTCCTCGATACGCTTGTTGAAGCTGTCGAGGCCGGCGACGACCATGATCAGGCGACGTCCATTCTGTTCGGCGGATCCGGTGAAGCCATAGCCAGCTTCGTCGGTGTGACCTGTCTTCAGACCGTCAGCACCCTGGACTCGTCCGAGAAGCGGATTGCGGTTGGCCTGGGTGATCGCCGCACCCGAGCCGAGCGTCTGGCCGTGGGTGTACTCGGTCAGGCTGTAATATTTCTTGTACAGGTCCGGATAGTTCTCGATTTCTGCGCGTGCGAGCGTCGCAAGATCGTGAGCCGTGACATAGGTCCGCCCCTCGTCCGGCCAGCCGTTGGAATTGCCGAAGTGACTGTTGGTGAGGCCCAGCCGTTTCGCATTGTCATTCATGACATTTGCAAAGGCTTCCTCGGTGCCGGCGATGCACTCAGCCAGAACGACCGAGGCGTCGTTGCCGGAAAGCGTGATGACGCCCTTGAGGAGTTCGTCGACGGTGACCTGCTCGTTGGGGCTCAGGAACATGGTCGAGCCGGCCTGAGGACCATGCCACTTCTGCCAGGTTTCCGGGCGCACGGTACACTTCTTGTCCAGGCCCAGGTCGCCCTTCTTGATCAGCTCGAACGCGACGTTGGTCGTCATCATCTTCGCCATCGAGGCCGGCGGCATGCGCACGTCGGCATTCTTCGACAGGAGGACCGCTCCCGACGAAAGGTCGATCATATAGGCGACCCTCGCCGGCGTATCGAACGGCGGCGCCTTGGCGGGAGCTCCAGAGGAAAGCGTTAGAGCGGCGGCTGAGGCGAAAATGGCTGCGCGTTTCATCGACTCGTGGATCATCCTGCTTGGCTGGTTGGAAAACCTTCCTATCGCCCCGATTCCGCTCGCGCGAGGGGGTTCAGCGACTTGTTATCGCGTTCGCCAGAAGGCCGACTGAGAGAGCGTAGAAATTTGAGCAATTGTAATCGAGAATTGCGCGGTAATTGCCGGTGAGAAGATAGCCGGTCCCGTTTGGACCATCGGGCTCGATGAGGGTCGCGACCTCCGCGTCGGAGAGCCTGCTGCTGTACGGCCTCACGCCGAGCGATCGCCATTGGCCGACCGTCAACCAGCGGCTGTGGCGGGCATAGACACGCTCACAGCGCGGCGCCCGTAGGGTCGAACGAATTGCAGCGCGGTTGAGACTCGGGGACACGCTCACCGAGACTCCCCATGGCACGCCCGGCTTCCACCCTGCATTACGCAGGTAATTGGCGATTGACGCGAGACCGTCGACTTCGCTGCCCCAGATGTCGGCATACCCATCGCCGTCGCCGTCTGCGCGCAGGCGGACGACCACCGAGGGCATGAATTGGGGATAACCGGTTGCACCGGCATAGCTGCCCTTGAGGCGCCAGCGCGGAACACCCATGTCGATGAGGCGCAACGCGGCGACGAATTCACTCTCGAACATCGGACGACGGCGACCCTCGTACGCAAGGCTCGCGAGCGCCTCGAGGAGGTCAAAGCCTCCGGTCACTGCTCCGTAGCTCGTCTCATGGCCGTAAATGGCCATCAGTACCCCCGGATCGACGCCGTAACGCGACTGGATGCGCGACAAGCTGCCATAGAGCGAGGAATAGCGCGCCTGCCCGCGCCGAATCAGGTCGGAGGTAACATGTCTGCGCTGGTACGGTGTGAACGGCGGTGTGTAGCTGCTGTTGGGAGGGCCGCCGGGCTGAGCCTGGTCGAGTTCGATCGCCCGACGGTTGAGGCTGAGGCCCATCACATAGGACTGAATGGTCGGTTCGCGGACTCCGGCCGCTCGTGCCCGCGCGGCCAGGGTCAGCTTGTAGGCGTCGAATCCCGTCAAGCCGTAGACCGGTCGGCTGATGATGGTCTGGACAGGTTGTAGTGTCTGAGCCTGCGGGTAAGACCTCGGCGTCGCCTGCAGAACCGTTGCCTGTGGAGCCTGGGCCTGTGGCACTGGTGCGAGCGGGTCGGCCTGGGCAGTCGCCGGCCCCATGGCCAGGGCGCCCGAAGCTGCCGCCAAACATGCCCCAATGAATCGCAACACCAGACTCCCTCCAATACGCGAGGCTACAGAGTAAACGTTGACGAAGGCATCCGGGCTCACCCCGAGCCTTGCACGTCCCGTCGCGAGACGCGATAGCGGTCCCACCTGAACGACGGATGGGTGGCCGAGTGGTTTAAGGCACTGGTCTTGAAAACCAGCGACGGTGCAAGCCGTCCGTGGGTTCGAATCCCACCCCATCCGCCAGCGATAGTTCGAGTCCCAAAACTCAAATCTTCGAAAGTGAGGATCGAGCCGAACCCCCACTGAAATTGGCCATTTGCCAATCCAACGGATGCCGATCGTGGGTTGAGAGTGGGGTTGGCTCGGACTTAAGCTCCCAACCCCACGTCCGTTGGCTAAATTACTGAACTGGAGTCAGATACTTGCCATCAACGGATCGTCCGGCGTTTGACTCCCACTTCGGGATTCGAACCTGCGTAAGCGTGGTCGGTTGTAACGCAAAAGGGCGCTGAGGACGGCAACGTTCTTGTTTTGTACTTGACTCTCCCCGTTTCGTGATGCAGGAAATGGAGGCTCGTCGAGGCGCGAGCAGAAGCCGTCCCCTTGGGTGGTTTTTGTCGCCTGAAGAGGACAGCCCTTGCAGCAAATCGCTTGGGTGCTGGGACACCTCTCGGCCACCGACATTGTTCTCATCATCCATGCTAGGACGCTGCATCGCAGCGATTTCGCGCTCGAATTGCGCGTCGGCAAGCTGGTACTGAAGCTGTCGAAGGCTGAACGGCCCATGCGCGCCCACTAAGCCGCAAAGTCTCCGTCATGGATGGTGATTAGGTGGAAGGCGGAGCTATGGCCGGGGCTCTTCTAACGGACACCTTGGTCAACGGGATACTTTTCCTGTCATTAAGGACGCCTTAGAACGTCCTAATGGTCGCGCCCTCCATCAATAGCTTAGTCGGTACTTACTCCGCGAAGCGGCACCTGTATGAGGCATTTGTGGAGAAGCTTGAACAGCTGCTCGCCTCGATAATTGACGCCCATTCAATCCGAATTCACGTCATCGAGTCCCGCGCTAAGACTGTCGAAAGCTTTCGAGAGAAGATTACAAAAGGCGGCAGCAAATACCCCGATCCTTTCAAAGACCTTCCCGATCTCTGCGGTTGCCGGGTCATCACGTATTACGGTGACGAGGTTGAGACGATTTCGGACATTATCAAGGCTGAGTTCGATGTGATAGAGGAAGAACTCTCACATCAACCGAAGGAATTGGAGGCTGACCGCTTCGGGTATATATCGGCGCATTATGTCGTTAAGTTGCGAGCTGATCGATCATGTCTCGTTGAGTGGGCGTCCTTCAAGGACCTTCACGCGGAAATCCAAATCAGAACCGTCATTCAGCACGCTTGGTCGGCAATCTCCCACGCGCTTCAGTACAAGCAAGAGACGGGTATCCCGTCGAACCTTCAGCGTAGGCTTTATCGCATTGCTGGATTGTTCGAGCTGGCCGACGAAGAGTTTGTTGGGATTCGCAATCAACGGGCGGCACTCCAGCAAGCCGCAGCAGACGCCTTGGCGAAGGGCAACAAGTCCATCCCACTGTCCTCTGCCTCAATCACCGAGCTTCTGAACACGTGGGAATTAATGCCCGCCATATTGGCCGCAGGCCAAGAAGCAGGCTTTAGCTATGTCTTCGACGACGATGACGAGGACGACGACACTATTCCGCAGATTTACAAGTTCGCGGAAGGTGTGGGCCTTACGACGGTCGAGCAACTGACTACCGCTCTGACACCACCGCCGGTTGAATTCTTCACTAAACTAATCGAAACGATGGGCGGTAACTGGACGGCCTCGCCCGGCTTCCTCCTAGTCCTCCTGATAGTCGCCAGGTTCATCGATGATTTCGAAGCCGATGACCTTACCGACTGGGGCTGGAGTCCGGAAATCGCCAAAGGAGTGATAGAAACTGCTCAGGAGCTCAAGAGCGCCAGCGCGTAGTGTCGATCAGCTTCTTAGTCGTCGAGTGCGCCAAGAATGGCGGAAATCGGCTGTTTTCATATGGCGGGGGCACGTGGGTTGAGAATGAGGTTGGCGCACTCTAACTCCTCGCTTTCTTGTTTAGTCTCAACAGCTTGGGTGAGGGTGTCAAGAGACACCCCATCCGCCATTGCCTGGACTTCAAGCCATTGTTCAGAAGCCCAGGCTGGGGCCTGAGCGAATTAAATATTCATCGCCATAGTCTTCGGCGATGAGATCTCCGCTCCACGGCGCGTCCCGCCCCTTGGTTCGTGGGGGCACGCTCCGACCGCTCATGACCAGTGACAGCCGCTCCAGCGTCTCCAGGATGAGTCGATCGGCGTCGATGATAACGGCAGCGCGGAAATCATGCCCTGACCGGGTCGTCCCGGGGCCAAAGACTACATAATCCCACTCATTCTGCTGGTCGGAAGGAACGATCGCCAGGGCGCGGCCGCATTCGAAATCAGGGTCGAGAAGCATCCGATAGGCTCGCGTCGAGAGTTGCTGCGTACTCGACAGCTGATCGGCGACCTGCATCATCCCGAACGGCTGCAATTCCAGGCCGAATGCGACGGAGATGACGTCGCAGCCATTGTAAAAGCGCTTTTTCCCCTTTCCCGGGCTCTGCTCTCCGGACAGCGTGAGCCATTTGCGGGCCACCCAATTGTGGAGCTGATGGGCGGCCGTGCCGGTCACATCGATGACGTTCTGCCTGGTGAATTGCAGAAGGTCGAGGATTGGCGGCCGAGCCGAACCATTGCTCGCACAGCCGCGCAAAATCGCGATTCTGTGTGTCATCGACATGTGCCGATCCCCCTGGAACAACCAAAATGCACCTACTGCATTTCGGTAAACCAAGAGTGCACTTACTGAATTTCGACGAGGTTGCGCCTCGCCAACGCATACTGTTGTAGCTATGCAGTACACCTGATGGCGGACCAGGGGAGTAGCCGGCAGGATATTTGGGCAAGCGAAGCGGCACTGACGCTGCTTGGCCCGTTGCGGCTCGTCAGCAAGACCGGCGACGACCAGACCCCCAGGGCAAGGAAGACCCGGGCCTTGCTTGCGATCGTCGCCTTGTCGAAAGGGCCGGTCTCACGTGCGCGCCTGACGGACCTGCTTTGGGGCGATCGCGCAGAGGAACAGGCCAAGGCGAGCCTTCGCCAGGCGCTCTATGAGCTCCGCGACCTTTCAACCGCAGGCCTTCTGACCGTCAATCGAGAGCTGGTTGCGGTCGGCCCAAAGCGTCTGTGGACCGACGTAGGCGAGATAGAGGCTGTTGCCGATCCCGCGGAAATCGCCGACCGGCTGCACGACGTTCAGTGGCCTGCGATGGCGGATCTCGACGACGTCACTCCGGACTTGGACGACTGGCTTCGCAGCGAGCGGACTCGTCTGGCCGCCTCGATCCTGCAGAAGGGCGCGGTGGCCGCTGAGGAAGCGGTCGCCGGCGGCGATCCGGCTTCTGCAAGGCGCATCGCGGATTCGCTGGAGCGGATCGATCCTCTCGATGAGCGTTCCGCCCAAGCCGGTGCCCGTGCCGACATTGCACTGGGCGATCGCGCGGGAGCACATCGGCGTATCGAGCGCCTGGAAACGCGTCTTCAGGGCGAACTGGGACTCAGCACCTCGCCGGAAACGCGCTCCCTTCTAAGCGAAGGTCCGAAGCCGAAGCCGGACAGGAGGGCGGCGGAAGCGGACGCAAGGCCGGCCATTCAGCACGGAGGCCGTAACTGGCTCCTCCCTGCCCTCACGGTCGGCGTGCTGCTGATCGCGGCGGTCCTCTTCTATTTTCTCCGGCCCGGTGCCGCCGAAGCCCGCCCAAGCATCGCAGTCCTTCCCTTCGAGGAGGTGGGACAGAAGACGCAGGGTTATTTCGCTACTGGCGTCTCTGACGAAATCCTCAACCTCCTTTCGCACGAACAGCGGATTCGAGTCCTTGGACGGGTCTCCGCAGAAGAAATTGCGCACCGCCAGAATGCGCTCGAGACCGCCCGCCAGCTTGGCATTACGCACCTGCTGGATGGAAGCGTCCGGACCGCGGGCAATCGAGTGCTTATTATCGTCACCCTGACCCGAGTTTCCGACGGTGCTCAGATGTGGTCGGAAAAGTATGAGCGGCAGCTCGGCGACATTTTCTCGGTCCAGGGCGAGATTGCCAAGACCGTCGCATCCCGGCTCGCACAGTCGTTCGGCGTCGCATCCAACCAAACGACAACTCCGGAAGTTTACGACCGTTATCTCGCGGCTCGCCAGCTTGTCCGCGAACGGCGCGAAGGCCCGCTCAAGGAGGCTGACAGCCTTCTTCGCCAGGCAATCGCGGTCGATCCAAATTATGCCCCGGCGTACGCGGAGCTGTCGCAAGTCCAGATGCTGCTGTCGGATCATCCGACAAACTACGGCTCACGGCCGCTCAAGGATGCTCGGGCCGACGCTGCAAAGCTCGCCCGGAAGGCGATCCAGCTCGATCCGAACCTCGGCGACGCCTATGCCGCGATGGGCCTGCTCAACATCTACGACGAGAGCTCGCTTCCCTACTACCGCAAGGCAGTCGAACTCAGTCCCCAACGCTCGGACTACCACCGCTGGCTTGGCCAGGTGCTCTGGATTTCCAATCGGTTCGATGAGGGCCTCGATGAATATCGCCGCGCCGTCGAACTCGACCCTCTTTGGGGTCTCAATTATGATCATTTGACCGGAGCGCTTCTGTTCATCGGAAAGGATGAGGAAGCTCACGCGCTCCTTCGGCGGTTCCTCGCCCTTAGTCGAGACGACCGTGCCAAGATCCAGCTACTGAGAAGCTTCGCGAACGCCGACAATCGGCTTGCTGACAATCTTCGATATTCGCGGACGCTCTACAATCGCTTCGGCGATGAGCGACTGATGCAATTCTATTTGGCGAACGCGCTGGGCTGGCTCGGCGAGCCGCGCGCGGCCGTCCGTTATACAGCCTTTGATCCGATGACCACGGCGATCCTCAAAGGGGACAATTCGCGGTTCGTTGCCGAGGCGAAGGCATTGGGGCCGGATTTCTGGGACCGCGCGAACTTCTGGGGCTCGGCAAGGCTCCTGCTGCTGATGGGGCACGCCCGCGACCTCGTCGAGATCTACGACCAGTCGAAGCCGGCGATACAA
>DASSFK010000310.1:0-3558 GCA_035694565.1 Sphingomicrobium sp. | reverse complement strand
CCGGCGCGCGCCTCAGCGCGAGCGAGCTTGCCCAGGAGACCGGAGTTCCGTTGCCGACGACCCAGAAATTGATGGGCAGACTTGCCGCCGAAGGCCTTCTGACGAGCGTCCGCGGCGCCGCCGGAGGATTCGCTCTGGCGAGGGCCGCCGAGAAGATCACGCTCGCCGACATTGTCGAGGCCGTCGAAGGCCCGATCGCGATGACGGTCTGCTCCGGCCATGAGGGGCCGTCCGATTGCGCTCTCGATGCTCACTGCAAGGTGAAGCCGCACATGGGCATCGTCGACAATGCGATCCGTGGTGCCCTCGGGGCGGTCAGCCTGACGGAGCTCGCGCGATGACCGAGCAGACCACCGTCAAGAACCGCGAAGCGCAGGAAGCCGCAGCAAGGCTCGCCGACTACGAATGGGGCTTCTCGACCTCGGTCGAGCAGGAGTTCGCGCCCAAGGGCCTGAACGAGGACATCGTCCGCTTCATTTCCGGCAAGAAGAACGAGCCCGAGTGGATGCTTGCCTGGCGCCTCAAGGCCTATCGCTCCTGGCTGGAGATGGAGGAAGTCAGCTGGGCGAAGCTCGACATCCCCGAGATCGATTACCAGGATGCTTATTATTACGCGGCGCCGAAGCAGAAGCCGAAGCTGGCGTCGCTCGACGAGCTCGATCCGGAAATCCGCCGAACCTACGAGAAGCTGGGTATTCCGCTGGAGGAGCAGAAGGTCCTCGCCGGGGTCGAAGGCGCTCCGCGCGTGGCCGTGGACGCGGTGTTCGATAGCGTTTCGGTCGCAACCACTTTCCGCGAAGAACTGAAGAAGGCGGGCGTCATCTTCCTCAGCATCAGCGAAGCGATCCGCGAATATCCGGAGCTGGTGCAGAAGTATCTCGGCACTGTCGTTCCACAGCGTGACAATTATTTCGCCTGCCTCAACAGCGCGGTCTTTTCCGACGGAACCTTCGTCTACATTCCGGAGGGTGTTCGCTGCCCGATGGAGCTTTCAACCTACTTTCGAATCAATGCCGAGAACACCGGGCAGTTCGAGCGCACCCTGATCGTCGCCGACAAGGGCAGCTACGTATCCTACCTTGAAGGCTGCACCGCGCCGATGCGCGACGAGAACCAGCTGCATGCGGCAGTCGTCGAGATCTACGCGCACGAGGACGCCGAGGTGAAATACTCGACGGTCCAGAACTGGTATCCTGGCGACGCGGAAGGCCGCGGGGGCATCTTCAACTTCGTCACCAAGCGCGCGCTCTGCGCCGGAGCGAGGTCGAAGGTGAGCTGGACGCAGGTCGAAACCGGCAGCGCAATCACCTGGAAATATCCGAGCTGCATCCTGAAGGGCGAAGGCAGCGTCGGCGAATTCTATTCGGTCGCGCTCACCAACAATCGCCAGCAGGCCGACACCGGCACCAAGATGGTGCACATCGGCGCCAATACGCGCTCGACCATCGTCTCGAAAGGCATCAGCGCGGGCAGGTCGAACAACACCTATCGCGGCTTGGTGAAGGTGCTTGCCGGTGCGGAGAACGTTCGCAATTTCACGCAGTGCGATTCGCTTCTCCTCGGCGACAAGTGCGGCGCTCACACGGTGCCGTACATCGAAGTGAAGAACCCGACCGCGACGATCGAGCACGAAGCGACGACGTCGAAGATCAGCGAGGATCAGCTGTTCTACGCGATGAGCCGAGGGCTCGATCAGGAAGCGGCGGTCGCTCTCATCGTCAACGGCTTCGCCCGCGAAGTGCTGAAGCAGCTGCCGATGGAATTCGCGGTCGAGGCGCAGAAGTTGCTGGGGATCAGTCTCGAGGGAAGCGTCGGATGATCAGCCTGTCGTCTCGCGGGATCACTTGGATTCCGTCCATGGGGATCACGGAGGAGCAAATGTTCCGCGACCGAATTTCGCTCTGCGACAAGACTCGGCGTTGGGCAGTTTCCGGTGCCATTGCCGCTTACAGGCCGAAGCATAACGGCGATGAGACGGCAGTCGACTTCGTCACCAAGACATTCGACGCGATCGCTCAGGTGATTCCGCAAGATGCGCGATCGCGAGACAAATTCGCCGGTGGCGACCCGGAGCCTGCCAGCCCCTCAACCGAAAGCGAGACAGCACCACGATGATGCCTCTTTTCCTTTTCTTTGCCGCGTCTGCCGAACTCGATGCGCTCGACCAGGCCGTTGCGCGTTGCGATCGCGGGACGGCGAGCCCGGCCTTTTCGGCTGAGGCAGGCCGCCGGTCGTCGTTCTTGCTCGAGACCTATCGCGAGCAGGAATCGATCGTGGCTGCGCGGCTCGACGTTTCGCAGCGCCGTGCCACCTTGCGCGATGCGGGCGCGATCAAGGCAAGCGACGAGAAGAAATTGTCGCTCGAAGAGGCCGCGATCGAAGATCGTCAGAAGGCGCTCAACGACCAGCGCATGCTCGAAGGCATTCGCCAGGACGCGATGGACTCGATGCGGCGCTACTTCCTCATGAACTGCCCGGCAGGGAAGCTCGACCACTAAGATGCTCGAAATTCAGAACCTCCACGCGACCGTCGTCGACAAGCCGATCCTGAACGGCATCTCGCTGTCCGTTCCGGCGGGCGAGGTGCATGCGATCATGGGCCCGAACGGGTCGGGCAAGTCGACATTGGGCTATGTACTGGCAGGTCGTCCCGGTTACGAAGTGACCGAGGGCAGCGCCTCGTTCACGGGCCAGGATCTGCTTGCGATGGAGCCGTTCGAGCGCGCGGCCGCCGGCCTTTTCCTCGGTTTCCAATACCCGGTCGAGATTCCCGGCGTATCGTTGCTGCAGTTTCTTCGCGAGAGCCTCAATGCACAGCGCCGCTCGCGTGGCGAGGCCGAACTTTCGGGCGGCGAATTCATCAAGCTAGCACGCGAGCAGGCGTCCCTCCTCGGCATGGACATCGAGATGCTCAAGCGCCCGGTGAACGTGGGCTTTTCCGGCGGCGAGAAGAAGCGCGCCGAGATGGTCCAGATGGGCATCATGAACCCGAAATTCGCGGTGCTCGACGAGACCGACAGCGGCCTCGACATCGATGCTCTCCGCGCGGTCGGCGCCGGCATCAACCGGATCATGCGCGCTCCGGACAAGGGCGTGCTCCTGATCACGCACTATCAGCGGCTGCTGGACTATGTGACTCCGGACAAGGTGCATGTCCTCAATCGCGGCGAGATCGTTCGCAGCGGCGGACCAGAGCTTGCCCATGAGCTCGAGCGCGAGGGCTATGCGGAGGCGGTTGCATGAGCACCTTCGCGATCATCCTCGCATGCATCGTCTTCATGATCGCCGCTGCGTCGATCCGCGGCAATCCCGGCCGGGCGATCGCCGACACGACGCTGTTGGTCATTTTCGTCGGCATCGTTGCGGCGCTCGACTTCGTCTTCAGCCGCTTCATCGACACCGGTTACACGGCGAGCCTGGTCGCGATACTGTTCGCCGCCGGCTTTGCTCTCGATGCTCTCTACGGGCTGATGGCTCCGGAACGACAGAAGCGGCGCGACAAGAAGCTGCGCCGACTGATGAAGAGGCGCGCATGACCGCCCCCTTCCCCACCCGCAA
>DASSFK010000309.1:0-4823 GCA_035694565.1 Sphingomicrobium sp. | reverse complement strand
TCGCGAACGGCGATCGTCTGGGCCGCCTGCAGGAAGCCGCGAGCGCGATCGGTCAGTTTCTCAAGATCCATTCAAACACCCCTTTGCGTTGGGGGCGATATTGGTGTGGCGCCTAAACCACACAAGGGTGTGGTTGTCAGTGGTGTTGCGGTTGGTCGTCGGACGTGGAGGGCGTGAACTGCGGCGGATAGACCACCTTCGGACCCACAGGTTCAGGCGGCGTAACGGCTACCGTGGGCGATGCCGCGACCGTTGGGGCCGCGACTGCGGTTGCGGGGGCGGCGGCCTGAATCGGCTGCCCGACAGTCGCTATGTCATTCGGCTTCACAATTGGCGGGCAAAGCGAGGCGACCGCGGGGTCCATGTTCCACCGGCGATATTTGGTCGTGTCCACGTGGAAGCGAAGGAAAGCGTAGAAGCCGAGGCCGACCTGATAGTCCGGCCCGCGCCTCGCCTGCACCGCGCACAAGGTCCGCATCAGCTGCTCGCGGGAGGTCTGCCGCAGCGGGACCATGTCGATCGCCGAATAATGCTTGTGAGCGCTTTCCGGAGCGCCGCCGGCGCAGGCGTTGAGAGTGGGATTGCGATAGGCGGACACCGGCTCGACCGGCCCCACGGCAGGGATCACGTAATCGCGGACGTAGCGAAGCGTCTGGACGATGTGCGGCCACTCGCTGGTCGGCGGGACTTCGAACGGCTGTCCGCCGCACTTCTGCCAGGACGTCGCCGTGCGAAGTAGCTGCCATGTCGGAAAGATGCCCCCGACCTCGTATTGCTGAAGATAGGCGTTGAACGACCTCACGGCCGTCGCGTGTACCGCGGCCGCGGCGTACCAGTTCCGATAGCCGGGCTCGTCCTGGCCTGCAGTGATGTAGTCCGCGGCCGGGCTCCACGCCTGCGCTCCCGGCGCATAGACGATCGAGCCCGTCGGCGGCGCGGGCAATACGACCTGGGCGGAAGCCGGAACAGCGGCGAAGAGGAGAGACGTGACGAGCCAGCGCATCGAGGCATCTTACTCTCACCCCATGGCTTGAAAAGCTTGTCTTTCCCGCACACTGTCGCAGCGATGGAGCGCCCGATCGAAGTCGAGCTGCCGCACAAGCTGGGCCGGGACGAGGCGCATCGGCGCATTGCCGACAACGTCCACAAGCTGCGCGACCATATTCCCGGCGGCGCCGCCCATGTTCAGTCCAACTGGGTCGGCGACAGGCTCAATCTCGACATCACGGCGATGGGCCAGACGGTCGAAGCGCAAATCGACGTCGAGGACAGCAAGGTGCGATGCAGGATGATGCTCCCGGGCATGCTTGCTTTGTTTGCAGCACCGATCGAAGCGGCGCTGAAAGCCAAGGGCGGACTACTCCTCGAAGACAAGAGCAAGACCAGCTGATGCGCCATTTTGCGATCGTCGGGTCAGGACCCGCGGGTTTCTACACAGCGGAGGCCCTGAACAAGTCGTATGGGGAACGGGCGCGGATCGACATCCTCGATCGCTACCCGGTGCCCTATGGCCTGATCCGCTTCGGCGTTGCGCCTGACCACCAGTCGCTGAAGGCGGTCAGCAAGCGCTACGACAAGGTTGCGGAGGAGCCGGGCGTCGATTTTATCGGCAACGTCACCGTCGGTCGCGAAGTGTCGGTGGACGAGCTTCTTGAGCTTTACGACGCTGTTATTCTTGCGATCGGCGCTCCACACGACCGCAAACTTGGCATTCCCGGCGAGGATCTCCCGGGCGTCGTTGGATCGGCTGAGTTCGTCGGCTGGTACAATGGCCATCCCGATTTCGCCGATCTCGATCCGCCGCTCAACGGTACTCACGCCGCGGTGATCGGCAATGGCAATGTCGCGCTCGACTGCGCGCGCATCCTGTCGAAGACTCAGCACGAATTCGAAGGTTCGGACATCGTCGGTCATGCGCTCGAAGCCCTCGACGGGTCGGCGATCAGGACGGTCACCATCCTCGGACGGCGCGGACCTCATCAGATCGCGATGACCCCGAAGGAGCTTGGAGAGCTCGGTCATCTGGAAGAGTCGTCGCCCGTCGTCGAAGCCGCCGACTTCCCCCCGGTCGAAGCCGACGATGCGCTTGACCCGGGGCATCGCAAGGCGATCACCATTCTGCGGGAGTTCGCTGCGACACCGCCGGATGCGGGCAAATCGAGGAGGCTGGTTTTCGACTTCTTCGCCAAGCCCGTGGCAATCGAAGGCGATGGAAAGATCGAGCGGATCATCGTCGAGCGGACCGTGCTCGACGAAAATGGTGCCGCTCGCGGGACAGGCGAGACCTACGCCGTTCCGGCCTCTCTGGTGATTTCCGCGATCGGATATTCGACGCCGCAGATCGATGGCGTTCCTTATGACGAGCGCGGAGGCAAATTCCGCAACGAGGGCGGAATCATCGGTGATCGGCTCTACGCGGTGGGCTGGGCGCGCCGGGGCCCGACGGGCACGATCGGAACGAACCGGCCGGATGGATATGAGGTTGCCGAGCAGGTTGCAGCCGCAATTCCGGCCGCAAGTGGAGGCGATCGGGCGGGCGCCGAAGGATTGAAGAGGCTGCTCAACGCGCGCGGAGTGCTTCCGACCGACTATGACGATTGGCGGAAAATTGAGGAAACCGAGGTCGGCCGCGCCAGACCCGGAAGTCCGCGAGAGAAGTTTGTCCGCATCGAAGATTGGCTGTCTGCGCTCGGCCGCTGATTGCCGGGTTGCGCTTCCTCGGAACCACATCTATCTAGCCGCGGCCTTGGCTCCCGCAGCGACCGCTGGTCGCACGCAAAGTGGGTTCCGGTCGGGGAGTAGCTCAGCCTGGTAGAGCACTGTCTTCGGGAGGCAGGGGCCGGAGGTTCGAATCCTCTCTCCCCGACCACTAAACTTTCGCCTTAATGGCTGTCGGTTCGCCCGCCAGCTCGGTGGGCGGTTCGCCCTGTCAGCCTTCGTGGCGCTCTGAAAGCCGAGCGATCGACAACGAATCCAAGATGCTATTCGGGAGATAGTCCGGACCGGGTAATCTGCCGCTTTTCCCAATGTCTTACGGCACTTATTAACCTTAATCGCTTAACCAGGCCGGGTGCATCGCGCCCGATCGTTCTCGGCCTCGAGCCTTGTAGCGCGCCTCCTCGCGACGGCGTCGCTGACTTGTGCCTCACCCGTTCTGGCTGAAGGAGCGGACATCCTTTCGCCGCAGACAATATCGGTGACGGGCACTGTCAGCGTTGCAGCGACGGACGGCGAAGAGAGCTGGGTCGATGGCGGCTTCGGAAAGCTGAGCACCAGCGGCAAGGCGGGAGGCGACCTCCGCGTCATGCCGATGCTCAGCGAGGCCAATCTCATCTGGCAGCCGAAAATCAGCTGGGCGCTCTCGGGCACGATCGTCGGCACCTTTCAAGGCGGCGAGAGGACCGAAGCGGGCCTGAGCGAAGCCTATATCAGCTACAAGCCGATGCTCGGCTCGAACACCCGCTTCTCGGCCCGGGCCGGCCTGATGTGGCCGCCGGTCAGCCTCGAGCATGAAGGCGCCGACTGGCACGTCCGCGACACGATCACGCCGTCGGCGATCAACAGCTGGATCGGTGAAGAAGTTCGGCCGCTGGCAATCGAAGGAACGGTCGGTAGTCAGCTCGGCGAGCACAGGCTTAGCGCCACGGTGGCCGTATTTGCCGCCAACGACACTGCTGGAACCCTGCTGACGTTTCGCGGGTGGGCTCTCCACAACCGGCGTACGCTCGCCTTCAACAAGCAGCCGCTTCCGCCCTTCGAGGAAGAGGAGGTTGGTTACCAAGCGCCGCATACGCACCCGTTGCTCGACGTTGATGGCGGGTTCGCAGGCCGGCCAGGCTATTATGCAAAGCTCGTCTGGCAGCCGCCCATCCCAGTGCGATTCGAGGTCTTTCGGTACGACAATCGAGCGAACCCGGAATGGGTGAACGAGGCGCTTGAATGGGGTTGGCGCACGCATTTCAACAACGTCGCGGTCTCTGCCGAGGTCCAGGGGACACAGATCAAGGCGCAGGCGATGACCGGCCGGACGCGGATGGGCTTCGTTGAGCTAGTCGGCAGGCGCTGGGTAGACATGCGATTCCGTTCAGCCTTCCTGCTGGTCAGCCGTCCGATCGGGAGCGTCGGGCTCGCAGCCAGGATCGAGGCTTTCGAAACGCGCAATCGCGGCAGCTGGTGGGATGATGAATATGACGATTCCGGCTGGTCCGCGACAATCGCGGCGAAGCGTGAATGGGGTCCGATCACCGGCCTGATCGAGCTGATCCACGTGTCGAGCGACAACGACTCCCGAGACGCTCTTGGCATTGATCCGGAGCAGACTCAGACCCGTTTGCAGGCCGACTTGCGACTGCGCTGGTAACCATCTTCGAATACCGGCTCGTTTACCTCGCGCGCGTAAAGCCGAGTCCATGGTGTGGCGCCCACTAATCGGTTTGATCTTTGCTTTGACGGCCGCCCAGGCTGCGGCCGCGCCTCTCACCGTGCGAGTTGTGGATTCGAAAGGTCGTCCGGTAAGCGACGCCGTGGTTACCCTTCGAGCCGGGCCCGTGAGCCGGCCTTCGACTGGCGGAACCTTCAGCGTGTCGCAGAGGGACATGCAGTTCCACCCCTTCGTGCTGGTCGTTCCGGTCGGCGCGAAGGTGTCCTTTCCGAACCTCGATCCGACCCGCCACCATGTCTATTCCTTCTCGCCGGCGAAGAAATTCGAGCTGAAGCTGTTCGCCAAGGACCAGTCGCGAAGCGTGGTGTTCGACAAGCCGGGCGTCGTTGCGCTCGGCTGCAACATCCACGACGCCATGACGGCATTCATCTACGTCGCCGAC
>DASSFK010000308.1:0-5053 GCA_035694565.1 Sphingomicrobium sp. | reverse complement strand
GGTGCCGACTTCGACCTGGGCGGCTTCGTCCTCGGTCCCTATGGCAGCTTCATGATGTCGAAGGCCGAGAACGTCACTCGTGACGGTCCGGGCGTCGCCTTCAGGAAGTCGTTCGAAGAGTGGGCCGTTGGTCTTCGTGCTGGCGCTCTGGTGACCCCCTCGACCCTCGTATACGCGAAGGGCGGCTGGGCCATCAACGAGCAGCGCAAGTTCTTCGATGCCGACAATCCCCTTGGCAGCTACTACAACCACTACCGCACTCGCGGCAGGCAGGTTGGCCTGGGTGTCGAGCAGGATCTCGGCGACCTCTTCTACGTGAAGGGTGAAGGCCGCTATTCGAACTACCGCACGAACTCCTCGCGACTGGCCTTCCTGGTCGGCGCCGGCGTTCGCTTCGGTGGCCCCGAAGCCGCTCCGCCGCCACCGCCGCCGCCGCCGCCGCCTCCGCCTCCGCCGCCTCCTCCGGCGACGCAGACCTGCCCGGACGGCACGGTGATCCTGGCGACCGAAGCCTGCCCGGCTCCGCCGCCTCCGCCTCCGCCGCCGCCGCCGGCGCCAGAGCGCGGCTAGGGCCGGTTACGAGTTAAAAAGGGGATCCCGGGCGAGGCACCTGCTTCGCCCGGGATTTTTTTGTCTATCGGCGATGCCGGCCGACATTCGATTTCAAAGTCCGCGCTTCGTGCCCAGGACTTGCTCCGGCCGTTCGGCGTTCAACCTCGGGGTGAGCGGCAGCGGACAGGGGAATGCGATCCGCCTCCTGGCGGGCCGTTCCTTGGAAACAGTTGTAGCCTGCATCGTTGGATCTTCTGAACCTCGTAGAATTCGGAGAGTTGCGTGCGTCACCACAGTCTGTTCACCACCGCGGCCGCGGCGGCATTTCTTGCCGGAGCGGCATTCGCCCAATCCTCAGCCGCTCATAAGGAGCAAACCACGGGAGCGACCTCATCCGCGACCTCGGATTCCAAGGTAAATCCGGACCTTCTTCAGGCTCAGGTCCTTCTCGACGAGGCCGGCTTCTCGCCAGGGCCGATCGACGCGCAGGCGGGCTCATCCCAGTCGAAAGCGATTCGAGGTTTCCAGCAGGCGAACGGCCTGACGGTCACCGGTAAGCTGGACGAGCCGACGAAGGCGGCCCTCAACCGAGACGGAAGGCCAGGGACGGTCGAGGTGAAGCTTACGGAGGACGATGTTGGCGGCCGTTTCACCTATCCGATGCCCAAGGAGCCCGAGGACCAGGAGAAACTCGACTTCCTCGGCTATCGGAACATGCTGGAGAAGCTCGCCGAACGTTATCACACGACTCCTGAGACCATCCTCGCTCTCAATGGTCCGGAAAAGCTGATCGGGATCGGGCAGACGCTGACGCTTCCGAACGTGGTTCCGTCATCGAGGGACTATTCAGGAGCGAATTCGAAGCAGGTGCCGTTGCTCGCCGCGTTGAACGTCGAAGCGAGCCAGCCTCGCGGTGACTATGTCGTCGTCGACAAGAGCGAAGGCACGCTCAAGGTCTATGAAGGCGAGTTTCCTTCAGGCACCAGGCCGACCGGCAGGCTGATCGCCCAGTTCCCGGTGACGACGGGCTCCAGCCACGACCCGCTTCCGTTGGGCAATTGGAAGGCGACGACCTATTCGTTTTTGCCCCCGTTCAACTACCAGCCGGACCTCTTCTGGGATGTCTCCGACGGCGAAGCGGAACGCAAGCTGCCGCCGGGGCCGAACGGCATGGTCGGAGTCGCCTGGCTCGACCTGAACAAGGAACATTACGGCATTCACGGAACGCCGGAACCCAGGCTCATCGGCAAGACGCAAAGCCATGGCTGCCTGCGCATGACCAACTGGGACGTCATGCGCCTGTCGCTGATCATGAAGCCGGGTTTCCGGGCGAAGTTCGTGGCCTAAGGCGGGAGGGGCGATGTTCAGGGTCATTTCTACCGCCGTCGTCACCGCGATCCTGACCAGCGCCTTCTGGATTTTCGCCTATAACACCGGCGCCCTGGCAACGGCCGACGAGCGCAGGGTCAAACCCGCGGGCGATATCGCCGTCGTCGATCCCGGCTCGGGGCCGCCTGTGGCGATTGCTGAAGGCGTGGAGGTCGGACCGGCGGGGCTCGCCATTCCCGTCCAGGGCATCAAGGCGGAACAGCTCACGGATACCTACACGCAGGCGCGGGCGGGAGGAGCCCGTGTTCACGACGCGATCGACATCATGGCGGGCGAGGGCACGCCGGTGATCGCCGCGACCGACGGGACGGTGGAGAAATTGTTCTTCTCGAACGGCGGCGGCGGAAACACGATCTATGTTCGCTCGCCCGACCAGCGCTGGACATATTATTATGCGCACCTCGAGGCCTATGCGCCGGGCCTCGCCGAAGGGCAGCAGGTCAAACGCGGCCAGGTCATCGGTCGCGTCGGCCACAGCGGGAACGCCAGCTCCGAGGGACCTCACCTCCACTTCGCGATCAACCAGATGAAGGCTGAGGAGAAGTGGTGGCAGGGCACCCCGATCAATCCGTACCCGCTGCTTGCCGGGAAAAGGACCAAGGGCTAAGGGCGCCACCAATCCGCGGATTTGGCGCCGCGGCGGCTCTTTCATTCAGTTTGGCAGGTAGGCGATCCCATGAAGATCAGCGGCGTGGACATCCGTCCGGGTAACATCATCGAATATGAAGGCGGCATTTGGCGCGCCGTGAAGATCCAGCACACGCAGCCGGGCAAGGGCGGCGCCTACATGCAGGTCGAGATGAAGAACCTCATCGATGGCCGCAAAACCAACGTCCGCTTCCGCTCGGCCGAGACCGTCGAGCGCGTCCGCCTCGACACCAAGGATTTCCAGTTCCTCTATCATGACGGCGACATGCTCGTGTTCATGGACAAGGACACGTACGATCAGGTTTCGCTGCCCGAAGACCTCCTCGGCGATCCCGGCGAATTCCTTCAGGACGGAATGGACGTGATCATGGAGCTCTACAACGAGCGTCCGATCAGCGTTCAGCTGCCCGATACGATCGAAGCGACGATTGTCGAGGCCGACGCGGTGGTGAAGGGCCAGACGGCCTCGTCCAGCTACAAGCCCGCAGTCCTCGACAATGGGGTCCGAGTGATGGTGCCGCCGCACATCACGAGCGGAACCCGCATCGTCGTGGACGTTTACAATCGCGAATATGTTCGCCGCGCCGACTAAAGCAGACGATCGTTGGTAGCCCACTCCGGCCTCATCACCGTCATGATCCGCGCCGCCCGCAAGGCGGCGCCGAGGCTTCGTCGCGACTTCGGCGAGGTTGAACAGCTGCAGGTGAGCCGGAAGGGGCCGGCAGATTTCGTCTCCATGGCCGACAAGCGCTCCGAGCAGACGATCCTCGAAGAGCTTCGCAATGCGCGGCCCGACTGGGGAATCCTCGCCGAAGAGGCCGGTGAGATCGAAGGCAATCCGGCCAAGCCGCGCTGGCTGGTTGACCCGCTCGATGGCACGACCAACTTCCTTCACGGGATTCCGCATTTTTCGATTTCGATCGCGGTCGAAGAGAAGCGGCCCGACGGACGTCCGGAAATCACCGCAGGCTTGATCTATCAGCCGCTGACCGACGAGAGCTTCTGGGCCGAAAAGGGCAGGGGCGCATGGCTACTCGACCGTCGCCTTCGGGTGTCCGCGCGCCGCGACCTCGTCGACTGCGTCGTTGGTACGGGGATTCCGCACTGCGGCCGCGGTGTTCCGGCGGACTGGGCCAAAATCTATGCCGCTGTCGCGCCGCATGTGTCTGGAGTCCGCCGCTTCGGTTCGGCCGCGCTCGATCTGGCCTGGGTCGCGGCTGGCCGGATGGACGGCTTCTGGGAAGACGATCTCGATCCGTGGGATAGCGGGGCGGGCGTTCTCCTCGTTCGCGAAGCCGGAGGATTCGTCAGCGACTATCGCGGGCAGGACCGCATTTTCGAACGGCGCGAGTACATAGCCGCTTCTGGCTCGATCCACAGCCGCCTCCAGAAACTGATCGCGGGCGCGCTTCGGTGATCCTGGGGCTGATCGCGACCGCATCAGCGCTCGCTCAGCCGACACTGCTATTTTCGGTCGCCCCTCGGCACCGCCTGATCGAAGGCGTGGCAACGGACGGCCGGACCGTCTGGGTGTCGAGCGTGCTCGACCGGCAAATTCTGAAGTGCCGCAAGTCCTGCGCGCCCTTCGCGACGCTGCCGAAAGACCTTCACCCGATGGGGATGGCCTGGGACAGCGCCCGCAAGCGGATTTGGATTGCGGCAGATTGCCCGGAACTGAAGGGTGTCGGGAAATGCGAGCGCGGTGCGCTGGTCGGCTTGAACGAGATCGGCCGGCTTGTGACACGGGTCGCGCCTCCCGGTGGCAGCTTCCACCCTGGGGACGTTTCAGCGAGCGCCGAAGGTGTCTTCATCAGCGATAGCCAGAACGGTGCCGTCCACAGACTCAGCGGGACTGGGGCAGCCCTCGAGGCAGTCGTCGCCGTTGGCGTCGGCAATAGCGCCCAGGGCAGCGCCATTGACGAAACGGGCGGAAAACTCGTCGTGGCCGACTACAGCCAGGGAATTGCCGTTGTCGACCTCGCTACCGGAACGAGATCCGTGCTGAAGCAGGCCGACGATCGCCCGGTCCGAGGGATCGATGGCCTGATCCGGTGCGGCAATGCCTATTATGGCATCTACAACGGGGGAGCCCTGCCGCCGGGCCTCGTCCGTTTCACTTTCTCCGGGGACCGCATAATGCTGGAAAGGCCGATCCAGGCGGGAGCTTTGGTGGATCCAACGCAGCTCGCGGTCGACGGAGAAAGGATCGTTCTGGTCGGCAATGCGGGCTGGGAGGGGGCGGCAAAAGGCGCGGCCCGGATCGACCCAGCGCCCATTCTCGCCTTCGATCCTCCGGAATCCTGTGAAAACTAGGCCAAAGTTCGTGTTCCAGATGGTTGCGGCCCGAAACCCGCTGTCCTAAAGCGCCGCCAAGTTCACGAACCCCCGGAGTTTTCCTTGTCCAGCGTTGCTGCCGGATACCTTCCGATCTTGCTCTTCCTCGGCATCGCATTGGCGCTGTCGG
>DASSFK010000307.1:0-4997 GCA_035694565.1 Sphingomicrobium sp. | reverse complement strand
CGACCTTCCGACAGGCGTGAAGTCGGGTCTCAACGACGCGGTCGGCAAGCTCGAGAACATCAAGGGGATCGAGGTCGTGCGCTTTTCGGCCGCCGACGTCGTCCGCCATCCGCTGGTCGGGCGCATCGTTGATGCCTATGAAGGCCCCGGCGCGCAGCAATGATGCTCGAGATCGACATCGAATCTGACGAGGAATGGGACAGTAGCACCGACTGGTCGCTGCTAGTCCGCCATGCCGCCGAATCCGCTCTTGCCGAAAGCGCCTTTCCGGGGCTCGCCAACGGTCCCCGTCCGGTCGAGATTTCGGTCCGGCTGACCAGCGACGAGGAAGTCCGGGCGCTCAATTCCGAATGGCGCGGCAAGAACAAGCCGACGAACGTCCTGTCGTTCCCGATGACCGAGGCGGACGAATTGGCAAATGCCGACGCAGAGGGCCCCGAGCTGATGCTCGGCGACATCGTCCTTGCTCGCGGCGTTTGCGAGCGGGAGGCCGCCGAAAAGGCGGTCGCGGTCGAAACCCACGCGACCCATTTGCTGGTCCACGGGACTCTTCACCTCCTCGGCTACGATCATCTCGACGACGAGGAGGCAGCCGACATGGAGAGCCGCGAAGTTCGCGCTCTTGCCCGGCTGGGCATCGATGACCCTTACGAGGTGAGGGACTGATGGCGACCCGGCAGGACGAAGGCGGATCGCGCCTCTGGCGGGGAATGCGGTCGCTGCTATTCGGCGAAGACAGCGAGCAGACGCTCCGTGACGAGATCGAAGAGGCGATTGACGAGGCCGAGGAGTCTCGGCCGGTTGCCGGCGACCTTTCACCGACCGAGAGGCAGATGCTCCGTAACCTCCTTCACTTCGGAGAGCGGAACGCGGGCGACATCTGCGTCACTCGCGGCGACATCGTGTCGGTTCCGGCGACGGTCAGCTTCGAAGATCTGATCGCGGCCTTCGCCGAGGCCGAGCACAGCCGACTTCCAGTGACCGGCGAGGACCTCGACGAGGTCATCGGCATGATTCACATCAAGGATCTGTTCAAGGCGATGGTCGATCCGAGCCGCGGTCGGACCATCCAGGAGCTACTGAGGACGCCGCTGTTCATCCCCGAATCGATGGGCGTTCTCGACCTTCTCGCCCGGATGCGCAGCGATCGCGTCCACCTCGCTATCGTGGTCGACGAGTTCGGCGGCACCGAAGGCCTCGTCACCATCGAGGACGTGGTCGAGGAGATCGTCGGCGACATCGAGGATGAGCATGATATCGAGCAGGCGGGAATGCTCACCATGCTCGACGATGGGCTGTGGGAGGCCGATGCCCGGATCGAGCTCGAGGAGCTGGCCCAGGCCGTCGATGCGCGGCTTGTCTGGGAAGAGGACGAGGTCGATACGCTTGGCGGACTGGTCTTCCTTTTGGCGGGGCATATTCCGGCCAAGGGCGAGTGTGTCGAGCATCCGTCGGGGTGGAAGCTCGAAGCGGTCGATTCCGATCCGCGCAAGATCTTGCGCGTTCGCCTCCACGCACCGGACCTTGCTGCTTCCAGCGATTGAAGGAACGGCTGTTTTCCTTCGAATATTGAACGAATCCGCCGAATATGAGTCCATGCATATGTGGTTTGTGAGTGTGCCTCGCGTGCGCTGACCCGAGCCCTGGTCTCCGCGCTTCTCCTCGCCGCGGGATGCGCCGGCCCCGCGAGACTCCCGCTCGAAGCCGGCACCGGCCCCAACCCGCAACTGCCGCCGCCTGAGCATGCGCTCGTCCCGTCGATCAAGGTTGCCAAGGCGACCGGCTGGCCGGCGGGGCTCGTTCCGACCCCCGCGCCAGGGCTTCGCGTAACGGCGTTCGCGGAAGGCTTGGACCATCCGCGCTGGCTCTACGTCCTTCCGAACGGCGATGTGCTGGTCGCCGAGACCAGCGGCCCCGGCACCGATCCCGGTCCGCCCGGGATCAAGGGCTACTTCTTCAAGAAATTCGAGGAGAAGGCCGGCTCGGCGGCGAAGAGCGCCAACCGAATCACCTTGTTGAGAGATGCCAACCGCGACGGGGTCATCGACACTCGGAGCATATTTGTAAGCGGTCTTCGTTCTCCATTCGGAATGGCGCTGGTCGGAAGCGAGCTGTTCATCGCCAACGCGGATTCGCTCGTCGCCTTTCCTTTCACCTTAGGGCAGACCCAGATCTCCGCCTCGCCGCGCATCGTCGCCAGCCTGCCTTCGGGTCGAAACCATCACTGGACGAAATCGCTCGTCACCACTCCGGACGGCCGCCAGCTCTATGTCGGCGTCGGTTCGAACAGCAATGTCGGGGAAAACGGCATGGCGATGGAGGAGGGTCGCGCGGCAATCTGGCAATTCGATGCGCGCACCGGTGCGGGGCGGGTCTTCGCGAGCGGCCTCCGCAATCCGGTCGGAATCGCCTTTAACCCGTGGAGCGGGGCGCTTTGGGCCGCAGTCAACGAACGTGACGAGATCGGAAGCGACCTTGTCCCTGACTACATCACATCGGTCAGGCCGGGCGCATTCTACGGCTGGCCCTACAGCTATTTTGGCCAGCACCTGGACGTCCGAGTGAAGCCGCAGCGTCCCGATCTGGTCGGCCGAGCGGTCAAGCCCGACTTCGCGCTCGGTCCGCACGTCGCGGCCCTCGGCCTGACCTTCAGCCAGGGCGCCCGTCTCGGTCCCGCCTTCTCGCAAGGAGCTTTCGTCGGCGAGCATGGCAGCTGGAACCGGGATCCGCCGAGCGGATGCAAGGTCGTGTTCGTACCCTTCTCGGGCGCCCAGCCGTCCGGAATGCCGGTGGACGTCCTCACCGGCTTCACCGTCGACGGCAAGGCGTACGGAAGGCCGGTCGGAGTCGCGATCGCGGCAGACGGATCGCTTCTGGTCGCGGATGACGTCGGCAACCGCGTGTGGCGCGTCTCCGCGCAATAGGCTCAGCTCGTCGCGAACAGTTTCGAAGGGTCTGCCATCGCCTTGAACTCGAGCGCATTGCCGGCAGGATCGAGCAGGAACATCGTCGCCTGTTCGCCCGGCTGGCCTTCGAAGCGGATCGTCGGTTCGATCACGAAATCGACGCTCGAACCCTGCAGCCGATCGGCCAGCGCTCTCCACTCATCCATCGAAAGCACCAGGCCGAAGTGAGGGACTGGAACCGCCTCGCCGTCGACCGGATTGGTGGACCGGCGCGGCGCGACCTCAGGCGCGAGGTGAGCGACGATCTGGTGGCCGCGCAGGTCGAAGTCGATCCAACGATCCGAGCTTCGTCCTTCAGGGCAGCCGAGAAGCTCGCCGTAGAAGCGGCGGGCCGCTTCGAGATCGTCCACTGGGAACGCCAGATGAAAGGGGGAAAGCGTCATGAGACCCCCGTGCTCGCACGCTTCGTCACTGTCCAGACTTTCAGCCGACCGCGCTAGCGGCTAGCGAGCGTGACGATGCTTCTCCTGGTCGCATTCATCGCCGGCGCGGTTTCCGCTTTCGCCTTCCAGCCAGTCGGACTCTGGCCGCTGATGCCGCTCGCCTTCGCTTTGCTGTGCGAGGTGCTTCACCGGACGAAGACACTCAAGCGGGCGTTGCTCTCCGGATGGCTGTTCGGCCTTGGCCAGTTCGTGATCAGCCTCAACTGGATTGCCACAGCGTTCACTTACCAGGCGGCGATGCCGGCCTGGCTCGGCTGGATCGCGGTCGTGCTGGTGTCGCTTTACCTCGCAATCTATCCGATGCTCGCTTCCGCGCTTGCCTGGACGTTCGGGCGGACGATGAGGCTCGCGCTCGTCCTCGGATTGGCCGGGGCCTGGGCGATCACCGAATGGCTTCGCGCCGGGCTTTTCACCGGCTTTGCCTGGAATCCCGTCGGAGTGACGTTCGACAATACCCATTTGCTGAACGCCGTTGCGTCGATCGGCACCTATGGCCTGTCCGCTTTGGTCGTGCTTGCCGGTGGGCTGATCTTCCTTCTGGCGCATCGTCAATGGCGTTGCGCCGGTTCGGTGGCGGTGGTGCTGATCGCAGCTCACGTCCTTCAGCGACCCGTTGTCGCGACGCCTGCCGCCGGCCGGGAGATCCGCGTCGTCCAGCCGAACATCGGGCAACAGGACAAGTGGCGACCCGGCTATTCCGAAATAGCTGCGAGGCGGCTTGCGCGTCTCTCGATGATGGGACGGCAGGAGAATCCGCGACTGCTGTTCTGGCCCGAGGCGGCGGTCACAAATCCGATGCAGGACGAGCGCGGTGAACCCTACGGAGCCTTCGCGGATTTCGAGCGAGCGCGCGCCGCTTCGATCGTTGGTCCGGGCGAATATCTCCTGACCGGCGGCATCGCCCTGTTCTCGAAGGATCAGGGGAAAGTCAGCGGTGCGGCGAACAGCGTTTTCGTCTTTGGCCAGGGCGGGCGGCTCGTTGGCCGCTACGACAAGGCCCACCTCGTTCCCTACGGCGAATATCTGCCGATGCGGCCACTGCTTTCAACCATCGGACTTTCACGCCTCGCTCCCGGCGAGGTCGATTTCGTCCCCGGCCCCGGACCGCGCACGGTCGAGCTTCCGAACTGGGGCAAGGTCGGCTTCCAGCTTTGCTACGAAATCATCTTCTCCGGCGAGGTCGTCGATCGACGCAACCGGCCGGACTTCATCTTCAACCCTTCGAACGACGCCTGGTTCGGAAGCTGGGGCCCGCCGCAGCATCTGGCGCAGGCACGACTTCGAGCCGCGGAAGAGGGGATTCCGGTCATCCGCTCCACTCCGACCGGCATCAGCGCGATCGTCGACGCTCACGGCCAGGTGCTTCAGTCGCTTCCCTGGCGGAAGCCCGGCTATTTCGACGCCAGCCTTCCGGCGGCCGCCGCAAAGCCCACGCTGTTCGCCCGCTTCGGCAACGTGATCCCCTTGCTGCTGGGCTTTGTGCTCGTCATCGCAGCCATTGCCCTCGCGCGGGGAGGGCGCTATCGGCGGCACACATAAAGCATTCTTTATATGACGTTCCGAACCAGACGGGACTGTTACGCAAGGA
>DASSFK010000306.1:0-2243 GCA_035694565.1 Sphingomicrobium sp. | reverse complement strand
TCCGACGGCTGGCTTCAGCGGGTGATCGAAGGCTCGCCGTTCGGTCCGGTCGAGGCGTTGCTGGGCGAGGTTCGCGGAATGGTCTACGCGCGGGCCAAGGCGCAGGATGCCGGCTACGGGCTCGAGACCGAACTGGCCGAGCCGGACGGCGCTCTGGTCGCTTCCGCCCAGAGGGCGATGGAAACGCTCGAGCTTCTGCTGAAACCGCTCGCGGCGCTCGGTCGACGATTGGAGGCGGTGCTCGAAGATGCGCCGGACTGGCTCGATTCACAGGCGCGAGCGCGCGTCGAAGGCGCGATCAACGGCCTGTCCTGGCGGCGCGAGATCCTGTCGTCATGGATTGCACTTCTGGCTCGCATCGGTGGATCGGCGGACCCGGAGTTCGTCGACTGGCTGGCCATCGAGCGGGCCGAAGGCCGCGAATTCGACGTTGCGATCCATCGGCGCTGGCTCGATCCGTCGAAGCCGCTTGCGGGCGCGGTTCTGAAGCAGGCGCACGGAGTCCTCGTGACCTCCGCGACGCTGCGCGGTGGCGACCGGTCCTGGGCGCGGGCGGAGGCCAGGACCGGAGCGGCGCACCTCGACTGCGCTGTCGACCGGTTCGAAGCGGACAGTCCGTTCGATTACGAAAAATGCTCGGAGGTGCTGATCGTAACCGACGTGAGGCAGGGTGACATGGCCGGGCTCGCCGGCGCTTATGCCCGGTTGATCGAGGCGGCGGGCGGCGGGACACTCGGGCTGTTCACTTCGATCCAGCGGCTGAAGACCGTTCATTCGCGGATCGCCGACCGGCTTGCGCGGACGGGGCTGCCGCTGCTCGCCCAGCATGTCGACCCGATCGATCCCGGAACTCTGATCGACATCTTCCGCGACGATCCGAGGGCCTCGCTGCTCGGCACCGACGCCCTTCGCGACGGCGTCGATGTTCCGGGCGAATCGCTTCGACTCGTGGTGATGGAACGCGTGCCCTGGCCGCGCCCGACGGTTCTCCATGCCGCGCGGCGGATGGCGGGCGGCGGGAGCGCCTACGACGATTCGGTCGTCCGCGCCCGGCTCGCACAGGCGTTCGGCCGGCTCATTCGCCGGGAGGGCGATCGCGGGACTTTCACAATATTGTCGGCGGCAATGCCATCGCGCCTGCTGACGGCATTCCCGGCGGGCGTCCCGATCCGGCGCGTTCCGCTCGACGAGGCAATCGCGCACGTCGCGGCCGTGGCCGCTTTGCCGATTCCGGTCGGCGTTCCGGAGCTGGTGAAATGAAGATCCTCTACGTGCTTCGTCATGCGAAATCGGATTGGGGAGCCTCCTCGCTCGAGGATTTCGAGCGGCCGTTGAATGCTCGCGGAAGGAAGGCCGCCAAGGCGATCGGCAAGGAGCTTCGCGAGCGCAAGATCAGGCCGGACCTGGTGCTCGTGAGCCCGGCGGTCCGGGCTCGGCAAACGATCGAACGCGTCGAGGACGCTTACGGCAGCACGTTCAATATCGAGGATGAGCCTTGCATCTACGGGTCGGGGCCGGAGACCTTGGTCGACTTGATCAAGAAGGCCCCGGACGACGTGCACAGACTGCTTATCGTCGGTCACAATCCGGGGCTTCAGGACCTTGTCGTCAAGCTCTCGAGGCCCGGCGAGCTGCTCGACGAAGCGGCCGAGAAATTCCCGACGGCGGCGCTCGCCGAAATTCGCTTCGACACGAAAAGCTGGGGCGAGGTCGCTCCAGGGCAAGGCATCCTCGAATGCCTCGTCCGGCCTCGGGACCTTTAGTCCTCGATCAGCGCCGCCAGATGGTGGCGAAGGGCCTTCAGGCGTTCGACATCCAGCTTGGGACTCCCGCTCTCAATCGCCATCGCAGGAGCAGCCTGCGAATTCACCGTTTCGTTCGAGGGGGCTGGATCCTTGCTCCGAAGCACTTTCTGGACACCGCGGACCGTATAGCCCTCGCCATTCAGAAGCCGGTGGATCGTCCGCGCCAGCTCGACGTCGGCCGGGCGATAGTAACGGCGGTTGCCGGCGCGCTGCAGCGGCCTCAGCTGCGGGAACTTGGATTCCCAGTAACGCAGGATGTGCTGAGCAACGCCGAGCTCGGATGAAAGCTCGCCGATTGTCTTGAAAGCGCCGGGTGCCTTTTCGCCGGTCGCCATCGCAAGGCTTACCGGGCGATCCTGTCGCGCATGATCTGGCTGGCACGGAACGTCATCACGCGCCGCGGAGCAATCGCGACCTCGATACCCGTCTTCGGATTGC
>DASSFK010000305.1:0-5877 GCA_035694565.1 Sphingomicrobium sp. | reverse complement strand
CAATGCCGGGATCGACAATGAAGGGCTCGGCAAGCTCCTGCGCACCAAGCAGGTGAGCAAGATGATCTCGTCCTATGTGGGCGAGAACAAGGAGTTCGAACGCCAGTTTCTCGCTGGCGAGCTGGAGGTGGAATTCACGCCCCAGGGCACACTCGCGGAGCGGCTCCGCGCGGGCGGGGCCGGAATCCCGGGCTTCTACACCAAGACCGGTGTCGGTACCCAGGTCGCCGAGGGCAAGGAAGTGAAGAGCTTCGACGGCGAGGACTATATCCTCGAGCGCGGCATCCGCGCGGACGTCAGCATCGTCAAGGGCTGGAAGGCCGACGAAAGCGGTAACCTCATCTTCCGCAAGACCGCGCGAAACTTCAATCAGCCGGCGGCGACCAGCGGCAAGGTGTGCGTCGCCGAGGTCGAGGAGATCGTTCCGGTCGGTTCGCTCGATCCTGACAGCATCCATCTGCCGTCGATCTACGTGAAACGGATGATCCTCGGCGCTCCCTATGACAAGAAGATCGAGTTCCGGACGGTTCGTCAGCGGGAGGCGGCATGATGGCGACTGCGGTTGAGACGAAGGGCTGGACTCGCGACCAGATGGCCGCCCGCGCCGCGAAGGAACTGCGCGACGGCTATTACGTGAACCTCGGCATCGGCATTCCGACTCTGGTGGCGAACAACATTCCGGAGGGGATGACGGTCACCCTCCAGAGCGAAAATGGAATGCTCGGAATAGGCCCGTTCCCATACGAGGACGAGGTCGATCCGGACCTCATCAATGCCGGCAAGCAGACGATCAGCGAGCTCCCGTCGTCCAGCTATTTCGACAGCGCGGCGAGCTTCGCGATGATCCGCGGCGGACACATCGACTTGACCGTGCTCGGGGCGATGGAAGTCAGTGAGAAGGGCGACATCGCCAACTGGATGATCCCCGGCAAGATGATCAAGGGCATGGGCGGAGCGATGGATCTCGTCGCGGGAGTGAAGAAGATCATCGTCGTAATGGAGCACAATGCGAAGTCGGGCGATCCGAAGTTCATCCCCGAGTGCACGCTTCCGCTGACAGGCAAGAACGTCGTCGACATGATCATCACCGACCTCGCCGTGTTCCATCGCCCGGACCACGACAGCCCGTTCAAGCTGATCGAGCTGGCTCCGGGCGTGACGGCCGAGGAAGTGCGCGGGAAGACGACCGCGAACTACGCGGAGTAATCGAACGGGGAGAGAGAATGCGAAACCTGATCGCCGGCCTGCTAGGAGCGGCCGCCTTCGCCACTACGGCTTGCGGGACGTCCGAACCTCAAGCGCGGAACGAGGCATCCGCGACGAACGAGGCGGCACCCGCTCAGCGGCAGGCCGAGCTCTCGCTGACCCGGCTCGACTGCGGAACTCCCACGATCAAGAATTTCGACAAATTCTTCTCCGACAAGCCCGGCCTCTATGCGCCGGGACCGAGGGTCATCACCGACAGCTGCTATCTGATCCGCCATGGCGACCAGGTTCTGCTCTGGGATACCGGTCTCCCGGCCGCCTGGAAGGGCAAGGTCACGGACCTCGGCGAAATTTCGTTCAAGGTCGACAAGACGATCGCCGAGCAGCTTGACCAGCTCGGCTTGAAACCGAGCGATATCGACATCGTCGGAATCAGCCACATGCATTCCGACCACACCGGTCAGGCCGCTGAATTTCCCCAGGCCGAGCTGCTCATCGGCACGAAGGATTTCGACTTGGTCAAGGGGAAGGACGATCCGTTCGGCCCGTGGCGCAAGGAGGGAGCGAAAGTCCACAGCGCGGAAGGCGACGTGGACGTGTTCGGCGACGGGAGCGTGATGACTCTTCACCTGCCAGGTCACACGCCCGACCATATGGCGCTGTTGGTGAAACTGGCGTCAGGACCGGTGCTCCTGAGCGGCGATCTCTATCATTCCCGCGAGGCGCGCGAGAAACGCGGTGTGCCGCCGTTCAACACCAGCCGCGAGCAGACGCTCCAGTCGATGGACGTTTTCGAAAAGCTGACGAAGACGACCGGCGCGAAGGTTGTCATCCAGCACGAGCCGCGAGACATCGCCTTGCTTCCGGCCTTCCCGCAAGCGGCCAAGTGATCACGGCTCTGCTCCTTGCGTCACTTGCGGCTGGCGGCGCCCAGGGAGGTTGCGCGGATCATTGGGCGGTCGCGCTTAATCGGGAAAGCTTTGCCAGCAATGGCGCGGGCAAGACGTTCAGCGCGGTCGAGCTCGAAGCCTTCCGCGCGAAAATCGAGGCGCAGCTCAGATCGGCGATCGGTGATGCCTGCGAACACAGCGCCGTCAAACCAGCGGCCGTAAAGGCTGTTCGCCGAGTCGAGGTGTCGAGCGCCAGCGGAGCAAGCGATCCGTTCCTTTACCAGGCGGTGGACGGGACCCTCAGGTTCGAATGGGTCTTCGCCGAGGAAGACCTGGCCGTGCCACCCGCCAAGGACATCGTGGCCGGAATGGCTTGCTGGACGGATCCGAACGGCAAGGCCTGCAACAGCCCGGGAGACTGATTTTCGATGAAAGCACTGCTCAGCCACGAACCCGGCGGTCCGGAGACGCTTCGCCTCGACGAACTTCCCGATCCGAAGCCGGGTTCGGGCGAGCTGCTGGTCCGAGTCCGTGCCGCGGCGATCAATTTCCCGGACGTGCTGATCATCGAGGACAAGTATCAGCTGAAGCCGGCGCGGCCCTTTGCTCCTGGAGGCGAACTGGCCGGCGAGGTCGAAGCGTTAGGCGACGGCGTTGAAGGATGGAACGTCGGTGACCGCATTATCGCCGTGACCGGCTTCGGCGCGCTTGCGGAGAAGGTCGTGATCCCCGCGCGCTCCGCTTTTCGTCTTCCGGAAGAGCGAAGTTTCGAGGAGGGCGCGGCGCTGCTGCTCACCTATGCGACGTCGATCCATGCCGTTCTCGACCGCGGTAAGCTCAAGGCCGGGCAGACCATGCTCGTGCTCGGAGCCGCGGGCGGGGTGGGCCTTGCGGCAGTGGAACTGGGCAAGGCTCATGAGGCGCGGGTGATCGCGGCCGTCTCTTCGGAGGAGAAGGCCAAGGCCGCCCGTGACGCCGGAGCCGACACCGCCATCGTCTATCCGAAGGGCCCGTTCGACAAAGACGGGCAGAAGGCACTGGCCCAGCTCTTCAAGGACGCGGTCGGTCCGGCCGGCGCGGATGTCATCTTCGATCCGGTCGGTGGGGATTACACCGAGGCGGCGCTCCGAAGCATCGCGTGGGAAGGGCGCTTCCTGGTCGTCGGCTTCCCGGCAGGAATTGCAAGGCTCCCGCTCAACCTCACCCTCCTGAAGAGCTGCGATGTCTGCGGCGTATTCTGGGGCGCGTTCGCGGCGCGCGATCCGAAGGCCAATGCGACCCACGTCGACGCGCTGTTCAAATTCTGGCGCCAGGGAATGATTTCCCCGAAGATCAGCGCGACCTATCCGCTCGAGCGCGCTGGCGAGGCGATCCGGGCCATCGCGGAACGCCGGGTCGTTGGAAAGCTGGTGGTCACGTTGGATTGACGCTCCGGTGTCTCGAATCCTGACAAGAAGAATTTACAAATTATCTGGACATGGTGACAAGTTTGGTTAACGAAAGTTTACCGCGAGTCGCTGTGGCGGATCGTCCGCCCCGCGTAAATCTGGGGGACTGGCATGAAACATATTCTGCTTGCTGCGGCAGCATTGCTGTCGCTTTCGACTGCATCTCAAGCAACCACGACCATTGAGGGCGGCGCGACGGACGTCACCTTCAACTCGACCGATCCCGGCCTGGTCATCGCCGCCAATCCGGTTCCGTTCGGACCGTTCAATCTCGACCTCGATCCGGGAACTCTGACCCCGTCGTCATGGACCACCAACGTCCTCTCGATCGGAACCGACGAGACCACCATCAACCTGTTCGAAGACACGAACTCGCTGCCGATTTCGGTCGGTTTCTCGTTCACCAATCCATTCGGGACAACCGGCGATCCGATCACCGGCGAGACCTTTGGTGTCTGGCTGATCGATATCGGCGTTGTCCGGTGGGATGGACCGGCAACCTTCACCTTCGGCAATAGCGGCGCATTCTCGCTGGCCCTCAACGATACGGTCTTCGGAACGCCGGGGACCACCAACGTCACCGGGACATTCAGGTTGATCTCGGAGTCGGCCGTTCCCGAGCCGGCGACCTGGGCCATGATGCTGATGGGCTTCGGCGCCGCCGGGTTCGCCATGCGGCGCAGGCGCTCGTCTCAGCGCCCGCTCGCACAAATCGCCTAAACGTTCCCCTTCCCGAGGAACGCGACGCCGCCGGCACACTCCGCGTGCCGGCGGCATTTTCCCATTCGGCTACCAGAATCGGCGGGGAAGTCCGCTGTCATCCTCGGAGTGAGCGAGGAAATCCTTCATCATTTCGGAAACGCGCTTTTGCGATCCCAGGCGCACCGGCAGATCCTGACCGTGCCAGCTTGCCCAGACCTCGCCTCTTTCGAGGCTGAAGATCACCCCGCCCGATGAATCGCGACCGCGCTTCTGGAGCGCGGAGATCGTCCGCCTCACCAGCAGTGCGACGCCGATCATCGCCGCTGACGAGGCAAGGAAGATCATTGCCGCGGACGCGAAGCAGGCGGCGTCGAACAAGGGCCCTGGCGGGCCAACGAACAGGCCGCCCATGATCGCAACCGAGGCGAGGGCGACTGCACCGGCCTGCCACGACCGCAGCAGGATGGCGCCAATCAGAACGAACGGCAGGTAGGGCGTGAACTCGCAGCCCGTGACCGTTCCTTCGGTCGCCAACCGAACGACCGTCGGAATTGCGACGAGCAGAATCCCGAACAAAAGCGCCTTCCAGCCCCCTAAAGGCGGCGCAGAAAGCAATCTGACCAAGCCTGCACGAACCATTCGAGCCTTCCGGGACCTTACGTAAACGTCAGTCGTCACTTGCGAGCATGAAAGCTCCGGGATTGCAATGTCTGATCGACGACTCTTGCGACGGATGGCGGCGGGCGCGTTGCCTAGGAGCCGCGTCGGCCCTATTTCGCGGGCCAAACAAGCAAAGGATGCCGAGTGAGTAGCTTTGATGATCGTGAGCGCGCGTTTGAAACCAAGTTCGCGCACGACGAGGAGATGAAGTTCCGATTGATCGCTCGCCGCAACCGGCTGCTCGGCGAGTGGGCGGCGCACAAGATGGGCCTGTCGGAAGCCGAGCGGGAATCCTACACGAAGGACGTGATCCGAGCGGATTTCGAGGAAGCCGGCGACGAGGACGTGATCCGCAAGGTTCTCGGAGATCTCACCGCGGCCGGCATCGACAGCAGCGACGACGAGATCCGCCAGGCGCTTCAGCACAACGCGTTCGAAGCCAAGCGCCAGCTGATCGAAGCGCAGGGGCCGGGAGCCTGACATGCCGATGGCCGCAAGCGAAATCGAACGGCTCATCCGTGAAGCCATTCCGGACGCAGCCGTTACGATCACCGACCTCGCGGGCGATGGTGATCATTATTCGGCCCGTGTGGTGAGCTCGAGCTTCGCTGGAATGCCCCGGGTGAAGCAGCATCAGCGCGTCTATGCGGCGCTGGGCGGCCGGATGGGCGGAGAATTGCACGCGCTGCAGCTTGAGACTGCGGTGCCGACAGGAGACGAATGATGAGCGATGCAAACAACCGCATCGGCGAGATTGTGAAGGCCAACGACGTCGTTCTGTTCATGAAGGGGACGCCGCTCTTTCCGCAGTGCGGCTTTTCCAGCCGGGCGGTGACCATCCTCGAACATCTCGGTGTTCCGTTCGAAAGCGTCGACGTCCTGCAGGACCCGGAAGTCCGCCAGGGTATCAAGGAATATTCGGATTGGCCTACAATCCCGCAGCTCTACGTGAAGGGCGAGTTTGTCGGGGG
>DASSFK010000304.1:0-9459 GCA_035694565.1 Sphingomicrobium sp. | reverse complement strand
TTCGCCTTCCACAGCAATTTTGCCGACCAGAACCAGATGATCCACTTCCTCAAGAACGTCATGATGGCCGGCGGCCTGCTGCAAATCCTTGCCTTCGGATCGGGCGCACTGAGCGTCGATAATCGGAGCGCGAAGCGCGCGATCCTGAGCCCCGCTTTGTCGCCGGCGAGCTGATCGCTGCAAGCCCGCTTTCAAAGGAGATAACCGTGTCCCCCGCCAATGATGTCGATCAGGTTCGCCCGATCGTTCACCGGACCTTCGGCCAAAAGCATGGTCCGATCACGCGTCTCGTCAGCCCGCACGACGGGGGCGAGCTGATCAAACCCTTTGTGTTCCTCGACCTCTTCGAGTCTGACGGTAGTGAGTTCAGCGGGTTCGGCCTGCATCCGCATTCCGGGATCGCGACCCTCACCTACGTTGCCGAAGGCAGCGTGAATTTTGAGGACACCAATGGGGCTCGCGGCTCGATCACCTCGGGCGGGGTCGAATGGATGCGGGCCGGCCATGGCGTGTGGCACGGCGGGGGTGGCGGCGAGGTCGGCAATATGCGCGGCTTCCAGCTCTGGCTTGCTTTGCCGCCAGAGCTCGAGCTCGGGTCGTCGGTCAGCCTGTATCAAAGCGCTGAGGAACTGCCGGCTGCCGGTCCCGCGCGTGTGCTGCTGGGCACGCACGAAGGTGCAAGCAGCGCGATCGAGGCCCCGTCCGACATCAACTACTTGGCCGTTCGCCTCCATCCGGGCGAGCGTTGGCGATATGACCCCCCGGCAGCGCACAACCTGCTTTGGATCGCCGTTGGCAAGGGCGAGGTCAAAGCACCCGACCTCGTCCGGCGCGGCGAACTCGCGATCTTCGCCTTCGGCCACGAGCCGGTCGAGTTTGTCGCCGAGGGCGACACCGAATTCGTGCTCGGATCGGCGGTGCGCCATCCCCATGAGCTCGTGACGGGTCGTTATTCTGTCCACACCAGCGAGGACGCCTTGGCGAAAGGCGAGAAGCGCATTCGCGAAATCCATCAGGAACTTGTCGAAACCGGCCGGCTGTGACGGCAACCAACTTGAGAAGGAGTACAAGATGACCATCGGCATTATCGGAGCCGGGACTTTGGGTTCCAACATCGCGCGCTTGTTCGCAAAGAGCGGCATTTCGGCGACCATCGCCAATCGCCATGGGCCCGAGAGTCTGGCGCCGCTGATCGAGGAAGTCGGGCCGTCGATCACGGCCGGGGCAACCGAGGAAGCTGCCGCCGCCGACATCGTACTGGTTGCGGTGCGCTGGGTCGACATCAAGACGGTCCTGAGTGATCTACCAGCCTGGAATGGCCGCATCGTCATCGACGCCACCAATCCAGTTGAATTCCTGGACCCGGGCGCGCCCAAGGATCCCAGCAACCCGCTTGCCGCTTTCGGAATCCGGGCTGCGGAACTCGGCGGCCGTTATTCGAGCGAGATCGTCCGCGACTTCGTTCCGGGCGCGCGGCTCGTCAAAGCCTTCAACCACGTCGCCGCCGAGCTCTTGCCGCGGTCGCCTGCGCTGGGCGGTCAGCGGGTGCTGTTCTACTCTGGCGATGATGCGGACTCTAAGACGAAGGTTCGCGAGATCATCGAGCGAACGGGGCATTTCCCGGTAGACCTGGGAGTTCTCGAAGTGGGCGGCACCCTTGCATCTCCGCCTTATGGTTCGCTCGCGAGCCTTGAACTGATCAAGGCCTAACGGTCGAGATCACGCGCCGGAGACGATCCTGAAGGGAACGATCATGTCGAAGATTCCGGCGCAACGACCCCCATTTTCGCTTTGAAGTCGCAAGCAACAGGAGGAGATCAGGCCGCTTTGGTAAGCGTTGCGATGCGCTCCTCGCAAATCTCGCGGACGATCGATTGTAGCAACTCAACGCGGCCCGACAGCCATTCGAGTTGCTCGGTGGTGATGCGATATTCGCGTGAGTAGCGGGCCTTGATGTAGGCCTCGCGAAGTCGCTCGTACGCGCGCTTCTCATCACGCGTGGTCCCGGGCCAGACCAACTTGAGTCGTGGTTCCATATCCTCGGCGAGCGCCCGTAGACGGTTCAGATTGTGCGTCTTGGGTGTGTACAAAGTACGCACCAAGAACATGCACTGGTACAAGCGCTCTGCAACTTGGTGGAGATCAAAAGCTGCCTTGTTGCTCCACTCCTTCGACATGGCGAACTTCGCGGTTCCAAGCGCTTCATCGGCGCTCTGCATCCATCGCTTAAAGTAATCGCGGCTCTCGTCCAGCGCCTCGCCCGGACTCAGTTCCTGCGGTTCCACGAACGGATGGCCGGGCTCTTCGAACAGGACGATGCCTTCGCGCAGGATATCGATGAAGAAGTAGCGACCGAGGCGGAGCTTCTCGTTCACGTCTTCGAGGCTGTGGTAGATCAAGCTGACTGGCGTCCTCAGCGCCTTGCCTTCCGACAATTCGACGAGCAACCGTTCCTCGGTCTTCGCCCAGAACTCCGGGACGTCCGTCAGGTCTTCGTGGTCAGCCACGACCAGCAAATCGAAATCCGAGAAGTAACGCCCGACCGGGTCGTCAATCCAGTCGCCGCGCGCATAGCTTCCGAACAAGATGATCTTGAGAAGTTGACCGTTGCGGAAGCGCGGCTGGGTTCGGTGGGCAATTGCCTCCGCGAAACCTTCGCGGACGATCTCCGCGACGCGTGCTAGCTCTCGCTGCTTGGCGCATGGAAGGTGGCTGAGATCGGTCCGCATGCTCACATTCCTAACCGGCATCAGCGGCGAGGCAAATTCCTGGCCTCGCAAGAAGCGCTCCCAAAGCCGGTCCTGGCGATCGATGGCCCGGTCGAGCGCGATCTTGCCCACGGTGAAGAGCCCCCTCCCTGTCCTGAAAGGACGAACATTAGCGACAGTTGTTTAACTGCGCTAATTGGCGGGAATGCGGGTGAGCTGGCAGCAAGACCTTGATGTTGCTTGAGATCCGGAACATGCCGCGGCCATCGAAGTGGCAGTCACGCGCTAGGCAGGGGTTTGTCTCGACGTCACCCTGCAACCGGTAAATTGCAGCGGTCTGTAACGTACCCTTCGACGTTATCCACTGTCGGGTTGGTGTACATGATCAGTTTGCTGCCATCGAACTGCATCGAATAGCGCCCACTGAACCTAAGGGTTTTGTTCAGCTCAGACGATTTGCGACCGTACTGAAGAGTGTAACTGTAGCCACCATCAGCAATCGGGCCAGGCGTATCCCTCGGCTCGAAGAAGATGTCCGAGACGATGTACGCGTTGCTGGATCCCGGAGGTAGAGTGAGCTCTTGATTCTTGTGATCCTCAAACTGCTCAGCTCCTCCCAAGGTTAGAATGTCCTCAACAACCTTTACGTGGATGTTTTCCGTGTCCTTGTTCAGAAGTCGCAAGCCAATTTGAACGCCCTTGATCTCGCCCAGATCGCTACGACCGATGGAGCCGGGGCAAAGTTGATATTCTAGTTCGAAGTGCTCCCAAAAGTACGCCACCGTGGCCTTGTACAGGAATAGCGCAAGCGCTGCCCCGAGGAGCGGCAATAGGAATTTCGCGTAGTCCCGAGAGTAGGTCCAGGCGAGGTTGCCGGCAGCGAGAGCGAGGCTCGCAAGTAAAAGCCAGAAACCAGTTTTTACCGGAAGCACAAAGTTCATCGCACCCACGATTCCCGGAATGAGAATACTGAATACGATTGGCAGTAAATTCGGATTGCGCGTGCTGGGATCCTCCGCAGTCTTCTTTTGCTGGCTCTTTGGAGGCCGAGGATTGCGCGCCATTAATCGCTCTTCTGAACGGCCAGCTACGTCGAAGCAAGATCATCGGGCGTCCTGCCTACTGCTTACTCCGGCGGGCAGGGGCCTTTTCGTTGAGGGGCACCCTAACGCTCCATCTTATCGTAGACATTAAGCCCGCCAAGTCCGCCGTCCGGCTTGCACTTATAGCCGCGCTCGTAGTCGCCTTTGATTTGCTCGTCATCCTCGTCGTGACGCTCTTCCAATCGAAGCAGAACCGCCCGTGTTGGTGCCCAGCACTGGCCTAGGGTCTAGAACGCCCCGATCGGGATATCGTCAGCCAAGTTGTTCCGGTTCGAATAGACCCATCCCTGCCGATCGCGTTGCTCGCGGCCCAGCAACACGAGAGCGAAGAGTGGCAGAAAGCGCCTCATTTCAAAACTGCATCAGGCAAACTAGCGCCTCCGAACCAGGTGTTCAGAACTTCCGTTTGACGGGCTCGACAACCTCACACGCACCTTTGTCCATCGAATTGATCAGCGTGATAGTCCTGGCGAGCGAACCCTCCGTCCTGTCGAGAACGTAGCTCAGCATCTTGTTGTGAAAGACGATTTGATTGACGGTAAACTCCGCGCTTAGCTTCTCACTGAAGCCGGTTTTTGGGACGAAGATGCCAACTTCGGAATTGGCTTCATCAGCGGTGATGTTGATCTTCGGAGTCTCAGGATTGGGGAAAGTACATTCGAGGTAAGTGGGCGCTGCATCGGCTGGCATCGCCACAATCATGAGGATGAGTGCAAGTCGCATCATTGATCCCCCAATCCGAACTCCGGTTATTCTACATCGCGGTGCCCCACAATGAGAATATTAATGGCACACAAGTATTTCCAAAGTTAATGACATGCGCCACCATCGTTTGGCTCGGAATTGGGGAACGAGTCGCAGGGGGAGTTAGATGGCGCCCGTCGCTTCTGTCATGTTTGCAGCCGCTATTGCGGTTGCTCCCCCGTCTTCGGGTGTAAAGTGGGTGCCGTTGGGTTCGCAGCAGACCACTCAAGCACGAACCCAGCAGACCAATCCGACCGCAACCGCCGCTCAGCCGGCGACATCAGCGCCCAATGTCGAACTTCTCACGAACGACACAGTCATTTCACTCGTGAACGCCGGACTTGGTCCAGAGACGATAATCGCAAAGATCAACGCGTCGAAGGGCTCGTACGACACCTCCACGAACGGGCTCATAACGTTAAAGCGGGCGGGCGTGCCTGACCCTGTAATTGCTGCGATGCTGAATCGTGCGAAGTCGTCCGTGCTCGCTGGTGGCCCTGCCGACAACAGCAATCCCGATCCCCTCGTGCCCCACGCGCCAGGGATCTACTTTCATGATCCTCGAAGCAGCCGGATGGTACGGATTGATCCGACGGTTTCGAACCAGCTCAAGACTTCGAATATCTGGGGTTACGCTTTCACATACGGCATTTCGCCGATGAAGATGAAGGCCGTGATCCCCAATGCCAGCGCACGTGTGCGTACATCAAGCCGGCGACCCGTATTCTATTTCTATTTCAACCAGTCGAGCCCGTTGGCTCAGCTCAGTGATTTTAACGCAGGCTTTGCTGCCACGGCGACTTCACCGAATGAATTCAGCCTTGTTCGGTTCGATCGAAAGAATGATCGCCGCGAAGCCGCTGTCATGTCGGTCAACCTGGGTGGCATGAAAAGCGGTGTCGGCGACAAGGCGCGCGTTTCATTTACCTACGAAGACGTCGCGCCAGGCGTGTTCAAGGTGACGCCTGACGTCGAGCTAACGCCCGGCGAATATGGATTCCTGTATTCGCTCGGCGCGCAAGCGGGCTCAACTGCGCGCATCTTCGACTTCTCCGTAAGCTGAAGGCGTGGGCGCCGGAAATGGCGCGGCAGAATAACCAAGATAATGGCTGCGGCTGCATCTTGCTGCTTGCGATCGTCATCTTCGTGCTCGTGAAGGGCGACGGCCAGAACCCGGGTTCGACAAACACCGAATCTGTCAGCGCAGGAGCTCTCCGGTTCGTGTCGGCAAGCAAGCTCAACTGTCGTTCTGTACCGGATTCGTCCGGAGCAATTGTGACATCCCTCGCATTCGCCGAGGGCGTGTCAGTTACCGAGGAGACTGGAGGATGGAGCAGGATCGACTCACCGTCCGGCGAATGTTGGGCCTCATCGTCGTATCTGGGGACAGAAGCGCCATCTCGAACCGTAGAACCGTCGCCCGTTGCGCGGGAGAGCAAGAAAGCCCCGCACATCAGCGTCGCTGCGATCAAGCGACTGATCATCCAGCAATCGATCGACGCGTACCCTGGTAATTGTCCGTGCCCCTATAACACGGACCGCGCCGGCCGCCGTTGCGGACTACGAAGCGCCTACGATCGAGAGGGCGGCTACGCGCCATTATGCTACCCGGCCGATGTGAGTGACGCTGACGTCGAGGCTTTCAAGAAATCCATTGATAACTGAAGTGGTATGCAATTAGTGGAGGGGAGTTCCTGAGTGGGGCGAGGACTCCCAGATCATGCGCCTCTTTAGAACGTCGAGCTCCGATAAATTGACCGTTTCGTCCTGAGCCCCCTTTGGGAAAAGCAAGTCCAACGCGCCCTCAATTGCGCTGGCCAGAGTCAATGTCATTATCCAACGAGAACCTCGCATCGCTTGCGCAAGTTCTTCGTAGAAGGTCGTTAGTGCGTTACGTTAAAGTTTGGCTGCCCCCTGGTGCCCCGAGCAGTCGTACCCTATCGGCTACCCCAATGTGTGGAGCAGCCTGAAACAGGAAGGTGGCGGAGCGGGAGGGATTCGAACCCTCGATACGGTTTTGCCGTATACTCACTTTCCAGGCGAGCGCCTTCGACCACTCGGCCACCGCTCCGCAAATCGCTGGAAGGGCGCCCATGTAGGCAAGGATCGGCGATCGGGCAACCTTGCGGGCGTGAGGCTCAAGCCCCTATGCCAGCTGCGATGCGGCGCTTCGGAAATCCGCCCTCGGCAGAAGAGATGGAGGCGATCGCACGCAAGGCGCTGCAGTCGCTTCCGGAACCGTTCGCGGGGCACTTGAACGACGTGGTTCTGCTGATCGAGGATTTCGCCGACGACGAGACTCTGGGCGCGATGGGCATCGAAGATCCCTTCGATCTCACCGGCATCTACGAGGGCATTCCGCTGACCGAGCGAAGCGTCGATCATTCGGGGACCTTGCCGGACCGCATTCGGCTTTTTCGGCGGCCCATCATCGATGAGTGGGCAGGGGGCGACGACAGCCTGGAGCATCTCCTTGTCCATGTGCTGGTTCACGAAGTCGGTCACCATTTCGGTCTTAGTGACGAAGACATGCACGCGCTCGAGGAAGCCGTTCAGTGACGCCCCTGCTCCGGTTCGAGAACGTGACCTGCCGTCGCGGCGGAAGGCTGTTGTTCGAGGGCCTCGATCTCGCGATCGGACCGGGTGAGGCGCTCCATCTTCGCGGTCCCAATGGCAGCGGCAAATCGAGCCTGATCCGATTGGCGGCTGGTCTGCTTCGACCCGAAGCAGGTCGTGTTCAGCGGAGCGAGTTGGCGCTCGCCGACGAGACGCTCGCGCTTGACCGGGAATTGCCGCTTCGGAGCGCCTTGAGCTTCTGGGGTGGCCGGGTCGAGGAGGCCATGGACGCGCTCGACCTAGCGCGCCTTGCGAGCGTGCCCGTGCGGCTCTTGTCGACTGGACAAGCGAAGCGCGCGACCCTCGCGCGGGTCGCGGCGTCCGGCGCTCCTTTATGGCTTCTCGATGAGCCCCTCAACGGCCTCGATGGCGATGGAGTCGCCCGGCTCGATGCCCTTCTCGAGGCCCATCTCGAAAGGGGCGGAACGGTGTTGGCGGCATCGCATGGGCCACTCGGCGGAAGCTGGACGCACTTGGAGCTAGACGCTTGATCGCGGCCCTAATCGTCCGCGACGTCCGCCGGGCAATTGGCGGCGCCGCCTGGCTTCCGGTCGGCTTTTTCCTGGTGGTTGCGACGCTCGTTCCGTTCGCGGTCGGGCCCGACCCGCGCCTTCTCGAACGCATCGCCACCGGCGGGCTGTGGATCGCGGCGCTGACCGCGGCGCTCCTCCCGATCGAGCGGCTGGTCGATCCCGACCGCGCCAGCGGAGTGCTCGACCAGCTCGCGATCCGCGGGATTTCGGAAGAGGCGATTGGAGCGGCCAAGGTGATCGCGCACTGGCTGACGTTCGGCCCCCTCCTTCTGCTCGCTGCATTGCCGAGCTCGTTCATCCTCGGAATTGCCCCGGATGCGCTCGGACGATCGCTGGTCGCCCTTGCGGTCGGAACTCCGGCCCTTGCCTCGCTGGCGGTCATGGTCGCGGCCTTGACCGCCGGCCTTCCTCGAGCTGGCGCGCTTGCGGGAGTGCTGCTGCTGCCTCTCGCGGTTCCGCTGCTGATCTTCGGGGCGGGAGCCGCAGGGGATGCCGCGTCAGGCGCATTGCTGCTCGAGGCCGCGGTTTCGCTTCTGCTGGTAGCAATGTCGCCGTTCGTGATCGGAGCGGCGATCCGCGCCTCGCGGACCTAGCGCGACCACCTCGCGAAGATCGCCGTCGGGAGCAGCAGTCCGCGCGCTTCTTCTCGAACCGACATTTCACCGACCTCGACCTTTCCGCCGATCTCGGCGAGCGTCTGCCTGACCAGCTCGCCGATCGCGAGAGCCGACATCCGAACCGCGTAGACGGTGAGGACGAGGAAGCGGCTGTTTTCATCGAGGAGCTTGCGGCAGTCGGTCAAAAGCGGGGCGAGATTCTCCTCGAGCCGCCAGACCTCACCCGTCGGGCCGCGCCCGAACTTCGGCGGGTCGAGGAGTATTCCGTCGTAGCGGCGCTCACGCCTGACCTCGCGGGCGGTGAACTTGCTCGCATCGTCGACCATCCAGCGGATCGGTCGATCGGCGAGCCCGGACAGCGCGGCGTTGACCTTCCCTCCCTCGACCGACTTCTTGGACGCGTCGACATGAACGAGCCGAGCGCCGGCCTCGCTCAGGATCAGCGATCCCACTCCAGTGTATCCGAACAGGTTGAGCACATCGGCATCGGCGGCGCGCTCCCGCATCCAGTCCCACTGCGGCGCCATGTCCGGAAAGAAGCCGAGGTGGCGGAATGGGGTCAGCGAGGCGTTGAATTGAACCGGTCCGCGCGAGACCCGCCACTCGCCAGGCACCGGGCGATGCTGGACCCAGCGTCCGCCGCCCTCCTCGTCGGATCCCGGAACGAAGGTCGCGTCGGGATCCCAATCGGAGTGCGCGGGACCCCACATCGCCTGCGGTTCGGGACGAACGACCAGAATCGGGCCGTAGCGTTCGAGCTTTTGGCCATTGCCGCTGTCGATCAGTCCCCAGTCGTCCCAGGGCTCGGCGACGAGCGTCTCCAATTGCATCAGGCGACGGCGGCGAGCCGGGCGCCGACGGAAGAAATCGCGATCCGGCCGTCCATCAGCGACGCGCCCGCCGCCTTGGCCGCGCTCACATCGACGCCGCGCAAATCGCCGAGCAATTCCTCAAGCGTCAGGATTCGGCCGAACACCTCGATCGAACGCGCCATCTGGTCGGCGCGGCCCTGCGGCGTCTCCAGTGCCATGAGCACGCCCGCCTCCATCTGCGCCCGGGCGCGCCGGACCTCGACGTCGCTCAATGTCTCGATCGTGTCGGCGAGCACTTCGCGGGCGAGGTTCATCGATTCGACGGC